>CAYNJD010000031.1:0-16971 GCA_964397355.1 uncultured Mycobacterium sp.
ACCCTGGGGCGCCACGACTGGCGCTACGCCGCGGCGCTGGTCGGCTACTGCGCCGGATGGCTGCCGTGGTTCGTCGACATCGACCGGCAGATGTACTTCTTCTACGCGGTGCCGATGGCACCGTTCCTGGCGGTGATGCTCGCGCTGATCTGCAGCGACGTCATTCAAGCCGGACGTAGCGGCACCGATGAGCGCCAGACCCTCGGAATGATCGCGGTGTCCTGCTACGTCGCGTTGGTGCTGACCAACTTCGCCTGGCTGTACCCGGTGTTGACCGGTGTGCCGATCTCGCCGGCCACCTGGAACATGGAGATCTGGCTGCCCAGCTGGTCGTAGGTCCGGTGCACGGCAATATCGCCTAATCGAACGGGTGTGCGATACGCTGCGTGGTGTGGCGATAGCGGTACAGGAGTCGCTGTTCGACCTGAGCGAACGCCGACAGTTGGGCGACGGCGCCTGGCTCGACGTCCGCCCGAATTGGCTGTCCGGCGGCGCCGAGTTGGTCGGCGAACTCCGGGACGCCATCCCGTGGCGGGCGGAACGACGCCGGATGTATGACCGGGTGCTCGACGTCCCTCGGCTGGTGAGCTTTCACGACCTGGCCGCCGACGCTCCCCCGCACCCGGCGATCGCCAGGCTGCGCCGCCGGCTCAACGACATCTACGCCGGGGAACTCGGCGAACCGTTCACCACGGTGGGGTTGTGTCTCTACCGCGACGGCGGCGACAGCGTGGCGTGGCACGGCGACACACTGGGCCGCGGCGCCACCCACGACACCATGGTGGCGATCGTCAGCGTCGGCGCCACCCGCACGTTTGCGCTGCGGCCGCGCGGCGGCGGTGCCGCGCTGCGGTTGTCGCAGCGCCACGGCGACCTGCTGGTGATGGGCGGCTCGTGTCAGCGGACCTGGGAGCACTCGATACCGAAGACGGCCGCACCCACCGGCCCGCGGATCAGCATCCAGTTCCGGCCGCGTGGCGTGCGTTAGCCGGCTAACCCCGCACCGCGGCCACTGCGGCCACCAGCAGGTCGCGGGCCCGGGCGGTGTCGACGGGGACGACGGGTTTGTTGGGCTGCACCAGCGGATTGGCGGTGACCAGCACCTGATACGTGCCGAAGTACGCCGAGTAGTTGTACAGCTCGCCGATACGGGCCTTGCCGCCGGCGACCGCCTCGACAACCCGGTGCACGCCGAGCGTCTGCACCCCCTCGATGCGCGGCGCCTCGACCGTTTCGACCAGCCCACGCATCCGGCCGCCGGTGAAGCCGATCCGGCGGCAGGACTTTCCGGGCTCGTTGAACGGGACCGGTTCGGAGGTCTCCAGCGCGATGGTGATGAAGCGGTTGCCCTCGCCTTCGGCGGCGACGGCGGCCATGTTGCCCTGCACCCCCTGCGGCAGCTGCTGGCCGACCGCGAACTTCGAGCAGTCGGCGGGATCGAACGTCAGGCCCGGGGGCAACGCGGTGCCCGCCAGCAGCTTGGGGTCGATCCCGGTGCGCGCGATGTCCTTCACCTGGAACTCCGGGCCGAACGACGACTTGACGTCGACGACCTTGTTGATGTCGGCGGAGACCTCTTCGGGGTCGGAGCTGCAGGCGGCGAGCAGACCGACACAGCCGATCACCAGCACCGCGCGAAGGTTCAACATCGCAGCTAATCTACCCAACGCGGACGGGGCACCCGGCGCCGGTCACCCCACGGCCTGGATCGCTTGGCGGCCAACCTCTTTGATCTGATCGGCGAGATCCCGGCCGAACGGCAGCCGGTCCTCGCCGGGTACGTCGATCACGGTGGTGACGATGCCCGGATCGTCGCGCTCCCAGTAGGCGCCCAGGCGATCCAGGATGGCGCGCATCGGCGCGTTCTCGGACAGCACCCGCGCGGTGAACTTCTCGATGCCCTCCAACCGGGCGATGACGGCCACCGCCCCCATCAGGAAGGTGCCCACGCCGCGGCCTTGATAGCTGTCGCCGACGATGAACGCGATCTCGGCGACGGTCGGGTTGTCGCTGTCGCGGACGAACCGCGCGTCGGCGACCAATGAGCCGTCCGGTTCGGTCACCACCCAGACGAAGTGGTCGACGTAGTCGACCTCGAACAGGTAGTGCATCAGCGCCGGGCTCGGGGTGCGGGTGGACATGAACCGCCGGTAGAGCGTCTCGCCGGAGAACTCGACGTGACCCTGCAGTGTTCGCGCGCTGTCGCCGGGCAGCACCGGCCGCAGCAACAACTCGGTGCCGTCGCGGGCCCGGATCGGTACGGCGGTGATGTAGGCGACCAGGCGTTGCCGCGCGATGCGCACCAGCCGGCCCATGACCTCCGGGATCTGCAGCATCCGATCGAAGGCCTGCTCGTCACCGATCCAGCCGGTCAGTGGCGTGGAGGTGGTGACCGTCGCCGTCCGGCGGCCCTTGCGCAGCAGCGCGATCTCGCCGACCACCATCCCGGCCGACACCTCGTTGACGATCACCGCACCGTCGTCGCCGACGTGCTTGACCTGGGCAGATCCCGATGAGACCAGCAGGAACGACACGGCCTTCTCACCTTGCCGCATCAGCTCGGTCCCGGTCGGGGCCCGCAGCGGCTGCAAACCGGCCGCCAGCGATGCCAGGTCGGCATCGGGGCATCCGGCGAAGATCTCCATGGCCGCGAGGTCGATAGCAGGCAACGCCCCATCAGCCGCTGTGGCAGCCGGATCCCGCCGCGCCATCACCATGGATTGCTCCGCCTTTGTTCGCCAATCCAGGCTAACCGGTGCCCCCGGATCGGTAATGATTTAGCAGCGACGAAATGGACCGGATTCGGCGTTAGCCGTCGGGACGGCTTACCCTGTGCCCGCCGACAGCACACGCAAGGAAGAGATCAACAAGACATGAGCGAACTGAATCCGAAGCTGCATGACATCTACGATGAGGTGCTGCGGCGAAACCCCGGTGAGGCGGAGTTCCACCAGGCCGTCTTCGAGGTGCTCAGCAGCCTCGGACCGGTGGTGGCCAAGCATCCGCAGTACGTCGATAGCGCTGTGATCCGTCGGATGTGCGAACCCGAACGTCAGATCATCTTCCGCGTGCCGTGGCTCGATGACAACGGCAACGCGCAGATCAACCGGGGTTTCCGGGTGGAGTTCAACTCGGCGCTGGGCCCGTACAAGGGCGGGCTGCGCTTCCACCCGTCGGTGTACCTGGGAATCATCAAGTTCCTGGGCTTCGAGCAGATCTTCAAGAACTCCCTGACCGGCCTGCCGATCGGCGGCGGCAAAGGCGGATCGGACTTCGACCCCAAGGGCCGCTCCGACAACGAGATCATGCGGTTCTGTCAGTCGTTCATGACCGAGCTCTACCGTCACCTCGGCGAGTACACCGACGTCCCGGCCGGTGACATCGGCGTCGGCGGACGTGAGATCGGTTACCTGTTCGGCCAGTACAAGCGGATCACCAACCGCTACGAGTCGGGCGTGTTGACCGGCAAGGGCCTGACCTGGGGCGGGTCGCAGGTTCGCACCGAGGCGACCGGTTACGGCGCGGTGTTCTTCGTCGACGAGATTCTCAAGACGGCCAAGGACTCCTTCGAGGGCAAGCGGGCCGTGGTCTCCGGTTCCGGCAACGTCGCGATCTACGCGATCGAGAAGATCCACCAGCTGGGCGGCACCGTGGTGGCCTGCTCGGACTCCAGCGGCTACATCGTCGACGAGAAGGGCATCGACCTCGAGCTGCTCAAGGAGATCAAGGAAGTCAAGCGCGAGCGCATCGAGGCCTACGCCAACGCCCGCGGCGGCGCGACGCAGTTCGTCAGCGACGGCTCCATCTGGGACGTGCCCTGCCAGATCGCGCTGCCCTCGGCCACCCAGAACGAGCTCGACGGCAACCACGCCGCCACCTTGACCCAGAACGGCTGCAAGATCGTCGCCGAGGGCGCCAACATGCCGTGCACCCCGGATGCCGTCAAGGTTTTCACCGACGCGGGGGTGACCGTTGCCCCGGGCAAGGCCGCCAACGCCGGTGGCGTGGCCACCAGCGCCCTGGAGATGCAGCAGAACGCCTCGCGGGACTCGTGGAGCTTCGAGTACACCGAGCAGCGGCTGGCGGCGATCATGCAGAGCATCCACCACCGCTGCCTGGTCACCGCGGACGAGTACAACGCCCCCGGCAACTACATCGTGGGCGCCAACATCGCCGGCTTCATCCAGGTTGCCGACGCGATGACCGCACTCGGCCTGATTTAGTCCTGGGCCTACGGCGGCACCGTTGACTCAGCATCCACGGCGGGGTGCACTCGCACTTTTCCGCCATGGACGCAGAGCCAACTTACTTTCGGCCCCGTTTCGCCTAGCATCGCCGGTATGAGTTGGATTCTGCGCACTGCCGCGCTCGCCGGCGCCGCCGGAATGGCACTGTCGGGCAGCGCGCCGGCCCACGCCGACGACGCCAGCTACATCGCCGCCCTGGACGCCAACGGCGTCTTCCGGTCCGGCCCGCCCAATGCCCGGCTGTCGGCGGGGCACCGGTTCTGCAACCAGTTGCGCAGCGGCGCCACGGTCGACCAGGTCGTGGACGCTTACGTGCGCCGGCCGTCGTTCGGCGGACCGTCGATGGTCGATGACCTGACGGTTAACCTGCGCCCGGTGATCGACATCGCCCAGCACGAACTGTGCCCTGAAACCTTGAGCTGAGTTGTCGGACCGCGCGAATATCGTCCGGGTGTGAAGATTTTGATCGGCGCGGTCACGCTCGCCATCTCACTGGCATGCCTGGCCGGAACACCGTGCGCGCGTGCCTATCCGGGTCCGGACTGGACCGGCGGAGCCAATTGCGAGACGAACGTGATGGGCGCCTTGTTCTGCGACGGCCCGATCAAGCCGAACGGCAGCTGGACGCGCTGCATGACCTACGTCCAATCGCCGTTCCCGGGCGGGATGTACTCGCCGCCGATCCACCGCTGCTACCCCTTCGACCCGGCCCATCCGCCGGGGGTGCCGCTGGGCCAGCCGCCGTATCGGATCGGGACGGGGTTGTGATCAGCTCAGCCACCGACGCCGCCGTCATCCGAATCTGTATCTGAATCGAGCTCCGCGTCAAGCACCTCATCGACCAGGGGGATGTCGATGACGCCGGCGGAGTCCACGACCGGCGCCCACAGCGCGGCGTCCAGCTGGTGCTTTTCGGTGAGAAACCGAAGTCGATAGGCCTGTTGGGCCCGCTCGAAGGTCAGGTGGGCGATCCGGGCATTGAGCCCGCCGTTGACCACCGCGCCGAGCAGCGGAACCGCCTGCGCCAGTTTCCGTTTCGCCAGCCGGAATCCCAACGCCATGGAAACCTGCTGGATCACGTTGGACGCCTGCTGCTGCTGCAGCTGCCGCCACGTCGCCCGGCGCATCATCTGCTGGGTCAGTCGTGACAGCGAAGCCAGCGCGGCGGCCTTCTCCGCGGAGTTGCCGGCGGCGGAGTAGGCGATCACACCGGAGGCGAACGCCTGTTCCTGCGGCTCACGGACGTCGTAGCCGTAGTGCGCCGCGACCAATGCCACGATGCGGCCCATCCCGACCATCACGGCGGTGACATCGGCCACGACGGCCGAGGCCGCGACGGGCAGCGTCGTGCCGCCGGTGAGTGTGCTCGACACCGTCGCACCGGTCACCGCCAGCGATGACGCCGCGCCTTCGGCGATGGCCAGCGCGATGTAGCGCTCTCTGCGGCGCGGCACCGAGCGGTCGCAGTGTTTCAGGTCGAGTTCTTTGACCTCGTCATAGGACCGCACCGTGGTACCGGTGTCGGCGAACATCGCAAACACGTTGGACGGTTTGACCGAATTGAGTCCCCGCTCGACCAGAACGGTGTGCAGGGTCTCCATCGCCTTGGTGGTGAGCTCGTCGGCCATACCGATGGCGGTGGCGGCCCCCGGGAGCTGTTCGACTTGCGACCGCACCTGGGTGGCGACCCCCTGGGCGCGTTGCCTGATGCCCGTGCTCAGGGCTTCGAGCCGACCGGGCCGGTGGCCTTTGGCGGCACCGTCAAGCAGCGCATCCCAGGCGTTGCGCTCGTAATCGGACATGCCCGGCGGGGCGGCTCGAGCCACGAGCAAAGCCTACCGGCCCCCAGATTAGTTGACGACCGTCATTGACGCCCGTCATTGACGATCGTCAACGACGGGCGTACGGTGCACTCATGGAGTCACCATCCGGACACTCATCGGCAGCGGTCGGTCTCCGCGAAGCCCGGCGACTCGAAACGCGGTCGCGTCTATTCGACGCCGCTGTGACAGAGATTGCGGAACGAGGTTTGGCTGCCGCCGACGTCAGCGCGATCGCCGCCGCCGCGGGTGTGGTAAGAGGGACGTTCTACTTCCACTTCCCCACCAAGGAACACGTCCTCATCGAGGTGGAGCGCAACGAAGAGACCCGGATCATCAGCGAACTCGGCGGAGCCGGTGGCGATCTGGTGTCGGTACTTTCTCAACTCGTGCAGCACGTCCTCAAAGCCGAACGTCGTTTAGGAGCCGTGGTTTTCCGGGACATGCTCGGATTGCATTTCACCTCGACCCGCCCCGTTGAAGACGAGTTGGCTCAGCACCCACTCGCCGAGTTTCTGGTGGGTGTGATCGAGCAAGCGCAGGACTCGGGGCAAGTGTCCCGCGACCGCAGCGCCGTGGAACTCGGGACGTTCTTCCTTACCGGGCTTTTCGCATTGTTGGCCACCGGGGCACACGATCCTGCGCTACTGAACCGCTACGTGACAACGATGGTCAAGGGAATGGAGAAACGATGAATCGCACCGGCATCGAGGGCTACCGGGAGTACTTGGCCAGGCGAGACGGCCAAGCGGATTTGCTCAACAGGCGGTTGGCCAACCGCGAGCAGTTCTTCGATGAGCTCGAAGCGAACCCCGTCCGCTCCGCTGAACCCGCCGACCGGCCCACCTTCCTCCGCAACCTGCGACGCCGGCGACCCGAACCCGGCCTGGACCGCAAGATGCTGTTCTTGCTGGCGACCGCCAAACTCAATCAGGCAGAGCGTTTCGGTGTCGGGCTGGGCGAGACGTATGGGCGCAACAGCGACGAGAGCCTGCCGCCGGAGAACGTCTACCTCGAACTCGAAGAGCACTACCACACCCGCCTGCTGGCGTACGCGCTGGACGTATTCGATCTGACTTTCCAGGTCGTCCCCCCGCCGTTGGTGATGCGACAGTTCGTCAAAACCGGTGTGTTTCTCCCCGAACGACTTTCATTCGCGTTCGTCGGAGCCGCAGAAATGGCGGGCTGCATCATGTTCGACGAACTACGCCGTGTCGCCGCCGAACTGTTCGCCGACGAACCCGAAGTCGCGGAACGGATCACGCTGCTCTACGACGAGATTCTGACCGACGAGATCGGTCATGTCGGCTACTGCGCATCCCGCTGCACATCGGCCGAGCGGGCGATCATGCGCCGCATCTACCCGCTGATCGGGCGACTGTTCGCCCGGCAAACCGTCGAGATCAGCCTGCTGATCGACCCGAAGGCGCTGCGTGCGCGCCTGGACCGGCCATTCGACGTCCGAGACCTGACAGCAGGGCTGGACAACGAGACATACCTCGTCACGCACCCTTGAATAATGCGGCACTCGGCGCCGGAAACACCGGATGGCCGGCGTCAGCGGAAGTTCAGCTGCAACCGTTCCAGGCGGCGGACCAAAATGCTGGGTAGCCACTGGCCGACGTCGGCCACCTCGATCCAGGTGGTCTGCTCAAGCAGCATCCGGAAGACGATCCGGGCCTGCAGACGGGCCAGCGCAGCCCCCACGCAGAAGTGTGCGCCCTTGCCGAAGGCCAGATGCCCTCTCACGCCGCTGCGATCGAGCCGAAAGTCGTTGGGGCTGTCGAAATGGCGGGGATCGCGATTGGCTGCGCCCCACATCAGCAGCAGACGCGAGCCGGCGGGCAGCTCGACTCCGGCCAGGGTGGTATCTGCGACCACGTGCCGATAGTGGCCGCGAAACGGCGATTCGCAGCGCAGGGTCTCCTCGATGAACGCACCCAGCAGATCGGGACGGGCACGCAGTTGCTCTTGGACGCTGGGGCGGCCGGCCAGAATCCACGCCGCACTGCCCAGCAGCGAAGCCGTCGACTCACCGGCCGCGCTGAACAGGGTGAGCATGATCGCCAGCGCCGGAAGCTGCTCCAACTCACCGGATTTGGTGCGGGTGGCGAGGTCGCCGATCAGCCCCGGCCGGGGGTGTTCGGCACCGAAATGCTCGAGTACATATGCGGACAGTTCCATGGCAGCCATACCGGCCGCCTCGAGTTCGGATGCACTGACGATCCCGTCGAGCAGGGGGGTGGTGGCGTACCCCAGTCGGATCAGCTTGTCGACGTCGTCATCCGGGAGCCCGAGCAGGCGGGCGACCACCGTCATCGGCAGCCGGTTGGCCATGGTGCTCATCCATTCGACCCGACCGTGGCTCTGTGCTTGTGACCACAGTCGTTTGGCAACGGCGTCGGCGAACTCCTCGATGACGCGCACCCGCTTCGCCGAAAGGTGGGGCAGCAGCAACTTGCGGTGTGCTGCGTGCAGCGGATCGTCGGCAGTGGCCAGCGCATGCATCGGCCCGCCGAGCGGTCCCATGTCGAACGGCGTCACGGTGCCGTCGTCGTGATAGACCATCGTCGCGGTCAGGTTCGACGAGAAGTCGTCCACCCGGTTCACGGCTTCGGTGACCGCGTCCCAGCCACACACCGCGTAGAAGACGGACTCGCCGATCCGATTCACTGCTCCACGGCTCCTCATCGTGTCGTACAGCGGGTTGGGGTCTTGGATCGCGGCACTGCCGAAGAAGTCGGTCGGGTCCACCACGGCACTCATGGCCACCAGGCTGGACTGGGCCCGTGACCTGCGTCAACGGTGCGCACCGAACTTGCAAAACGGTCTGGTCAACGATGCGCGCGGGCCTTCTCAGCCCACCGTGCCGACCAGCACCGCAGCTGAGAAGGACTCCGGAAATATTCTCACGGTGATAAAACCATGTCATGACTTCGCGCCAGGGGGTAGCTGACCGGTGGCAGCAAACGACTGGCTGATCGGCCGGGATCGGCATAGTGAGGGCGCCGACCGGATATACGCCGCAGCCGCAGAGCTCATGTCCCGTGGGGGCTACGACGCCTTCACCATCGACGCCCTGGCCGGCGTTGTGCACTGCTCACCGGCGACCATCTACCGCCATGCCGGCGGTAAGGCGGCGATCCGGGATGCGGTGCTGACCAGGCAAGCGGAACGCATTCTCGACTCGGTCCGCGAAGCCATCACCGGCCTGACGGGGTCGGAGCGCGTCGTCACCGCCACCATCGTCGCCTTACAGCGCATGCGAGCCGAACCCCTCGCCCAGATCATGCGCACCATGACCGCCCCGCCCGGCACGGACTGGCTGACCGACTCCCCCGTGATCACCCGGTTCGCCGCCGAAATGGTCGGCGCCGACAACCCGGATCCGCTGGCCGCGCAGTGGCTGATCCGGGTATTCCTGGCGCTCTGGTATTGGCCACTCAAGGACGGCGCCGCCGAAGAGGCTGCGATACGCCGATTCCTCGGACCGGCCTACACAATCGACAGACCCGACGATCAGACAACGCCCTGACCTGCACAAACACTGTGGAGCTAAGGGGAATCGAACCCCTGACCTACTCGATGCGAACGAGTCGCGCTACCAACTGCGCCATAGCCCCTGACCGCTAGCAGGCTACCAGCCCTGCGCCGGTGTCCTGAAACCAGACGCTACTGACCGGACGCACGCGGCAGGTCACCGCGCCAGTCGTACTCGCGCGCGGACGACGCGTACTCGAGGTGCTCGAACACCGGATCCTCATCGTCGATCTCCAGCACGGCGGTACCAGGCCGGCGCAGCCGTGACGGCACCACTTCGAACGCGTCGGTGTGCGGGTTGTCGCGCTGCGCCCGCGGGCGCTCCGCGCGGCGCGCGCGACGGGCGCGCACCTGCTGCTCGATGCGGGTCTGCCGACGCAGGTAAGCCAGGTAGAGCACGGTCGCACCGGCCGCGCCGCCGCAGATCCACCACGCGCTGGGCGCCACGGTGAAGGCCGCGAGCGCCGAGAACACCAGGATCACCGCCAGCGACAGCAGCACCCGCTTGCGGAACTCGTACTTGCGGGCGCTGACGGCCGCTGCCGTCTTGGTGTCGTACCGACGCGGCCGGGTCGATACCGGCGCCGGTGATTCGGCTTCGGCTTCCAGCCCGGAGCTGTCATCGACGTACTCATACTCGTAGCCGTCGGCTTCGGTGTCTTCGGCGGCAACGGCTTCCGGCTCGGCCGCAGCCTCGGCGTCGGCCTGGGCCTGCGCTTCAGCCTCAGCCTCGGCCCGAGCCTGCGCTTCAGCCTCGGCCTGGGCCTGGGCCTGGGCTTCGGCCTCGGCCTGGGCCTGGGCTTCGGCCTCCGCGCGAGCCTGCGCTTCAGCCTCGGCGGCCATACCCGCTTCCGACAGCGGCAACTCGGCGGAATCGTCGGCGACGACGTCGACGTCCAGGTAGTCCAATTCGCCCTGTTCACCGGCTGGGGCGACGAAGACCCGCGACCGCCGGGCCGGCTCGTCTTCGGCTGCGTCGGCGTCATCGATGTCGTCGGCGGCGGTGGTGCTCTGCCAGTCGGGGTCGCTGCGGTGACCGGCGGCCGGACCGCTGCGTTTGAGCAGCCGGGCGCTGGAACCGCTGGTCAGCACCCTGGTGGCCAACGCCACGTCACTGGTGCGACGCACCGCGTCTCGCTTGCTGACCAGCATCGGCACCAGTACGAACAGCCAGAGGACGACCAGTGAGATCCAGAGCAATGATTGCGGGATGCTGGGCATGGTGGCCTGCTCCTTTCCCAGCCAAGGCTAGGTCTGTGACCCACACGACCTCGGACGGCGCGCCGAGCCAATTACACAGCTGTAATTTACTCGCTGACCTCGATAGTCACAACTACCACACGGGCAACACGGCGGTGAAAATCGTCAGACCCAGGCGGCTCGCCCGGCCCGAACCAGCGCCGAGGTCACCGAGCCGGCGACCTCCTCGACCGTCATCGCCACCAGCAGGTGGTCCCGCCAGGCGCCGTCGACATCCAGGTAGCGCTGCAGCAGCCCTTCCTGACGGAAGCCGACCTTCGCCAACACCGCCCGGCTGGCCGCGTTCTCCGGGCGGACGGTGGCCTCCACCCGGTGCAGCCGAACCGGTCCGAAGCAGTGGTCCAGTCCGAGGGCGACCGCCCCGGTGGCCACTCCCCCGCCGGCGGCCGAACTGGACACCCAGTAGCCGATCCACGCCGAGCGCAGCGCGCCGTGAGCGATGTTGCCCACCGTCAGCTGGCCGCAGAATCGGCCGTCGAGCTCGATCACAAATGGCAGCATCCGCCCGTATCGGGCCTCGGCGCGCAGGCTGGAACAGACCGGCGGCCACGCGGCGGAGCTGTGCCGGGTGACCCAGTCCGATTCGGCGCTGGGCTCCCACGGTTCCAAGTGGGCGCGGTCCGACATGCGGATCCGGCTCCACGCCACGCCGTCGCGCATCCGCACCGGCCGCAACCGGATCACTCCCGCCGCCACCCGCAGCGGACCGAGCACTGTCGGCCAGCCGGGGTGCTGGACGGCCTTGAAGGGCCACAGGTTGACCAGCATCTTCCCGGATTCAACCCCGCTGAGCCAGGAAGGCGACGTCCACCGTCTCACCGGTGGCGATCTGCTCGACCTCCTCGGGAACCACCACCAGGCAGTTCGCCTCGGCCAGCGTCGCCAGCAGATGCGAGGCCGTCCCGGCTGATTCGCCGAGCACCTGCACCAGATACTCGTCGGTCTCCTGGTCGCGCATCAGCTGGCCGCGCAGGTAACCCTTGCGTCCCGGCATCGAATTGATCGGCCCCAGGGTCCGGGCCCGCACGATCCGGCGCATCGGCTCGCGTTTGCCCAGCGACAGCCGGATCAGCGGACGGATCATCACCTCGAAGATCAGCAGCGCGCTGACCGGGTTGGTGGGCAACAGGAACGTCGGCACCCCCTCCGGGCCGAGCTGACCGAAACCCTGTACCGAACCGGGGTGCATCGCGATCCGGGCGACCTCCATCTCGCCGAGATCCGACAGCGCCGCGCGCACCTCGTCGGCCGCGGCACCGCCGACGCCCCCGGCGATCACCACCACCTCGGCGCGGTTGAGCTGTCCCTCGACCACCTCGCGCAGCTTCTTGGGGTCACCGCTGACGATGCCGACACGGTTCACCTCCGCGCCCGCATCACGGCCGGCCGCGGCCAGCGCGTAGGAGTCGACGTCGTAGACCTGCCCGTTGCCGGGTGTGCGGTTGACGTCGACCAGTTCGCCGCCCACCGCCAGCACCGACAGCCGGGGGCGCGGGTGGACCAGCACGCGGTCGCGCCCGACGGCGGCCAACAGCCCCACCTGGGCGGCGCCGACGACCGTGCCGGCCCGCACGGCGACGTCGCCGGGTTGCACGTCGTCGCCGATCCGCCGGACGTAGTCGCCCGGCCGCACCCCGCGTAGCACCCGGACCCGGGAGTTTCCGCCGTCGGTCCAGCGCAGCGGCAGCACCGCGTCGGCCAGCGTGGGCATTGGCGCCCCGGTCTGGATCCGGGTGGCCAGCTTGGGCTGCAACCGGGTCGGGGTGCGGGCGCCCGCTTCGATGGTGCCCAGCACCGGCAGGGTGACGACGGCGGGATCGCGCTCGGCGGCATCGGAACTGTCGCCGATCGCATCCGCGCCGAACACGTCGACGCTGCGCACCGCGTAGCCGTCGATGGCGGCCTGGTCGAAGGCCGGCATGGGCCGCTCGGCGATGACCTCTTCGGCGCACATCAAGCCCTGCGCCTCGGCGATCGCCACCCGGACCGGGCGCGGCGCCACCGCGGCGGCCGAAACCCGGGCCTGCTGCTCCTCAACCGAACGCACGATGCGCCTTCCTCAAAGCCTCGGTCCGATTAGGGCTGACTAGGACTGACTATGCCTCAGTTCTCCGCCAAGCCCAGCCGCGCCACCAACCACCGGCGCAGATCCGGACCGTAATCGTCACGATCCAAGGCAAAGTCAACCGCAGCTTTGAGGTAGCCGCCCGGATTTCCCAGGTCGTGTCGCGACCCGCGGTGCACGACGACATGAACCGGGTGTCCCTCGGCGATCATCAGCGCGATGGCGTCGGTGAGTTGCACCTCGCCGCCGGCCCCGCGGTCGATGCGGCGCAGCGCGTCGAACACCGCCCGGTCCAGCACATAGCGGCCCGCCGCGGCATACATCGACGGGGCGTCGGCCGCCTTGGGCTTCTCGACCATTCCCTTGACCCGCAGCACGTCGGGGTTGTCAGCCCCCCACTCTCCGGAGGGAACCGGCTCCACGTCGAAGACTCCGTAGGCGCTGACCTCCTCGGGAGTGACCTCGATGGCGCACAGCACGGTGCCGCCGTGGCGGGCACGCACCGTCGACATGGTCTCCAGCACTCCGGTGGGCAACACCAGGTCGTCGGGGAGCAGCACCGCGACGGCATCCTCGTCGGCGGACAGGCTGGCCTCCACGCAGCCGATGGCGTGCCCCAGCCCGAGCGGCTCGGCCTGCACCACCGACTCCACCTTGATCAGCTCCGGGGCCCGACGCACTTTGGCCAGCATCGCCTTCTTGCCGCGCGCCTCCAGGGTGCCCTCCAGCACCAGGTCTTCGACGAAGTGCGCGACCACGCCGTCCTTGCCCTCGGAGGTGACGATCACCAGTCGCTCGGCGCCGGCCTCGGCCGCCTCCGCGGCGACCAACTCGATCCCGGGGGTGTCGACGACGGGCAGCAACTCTTTGGGCACCGTCTTGGTGGCGGGTAGAAACCGGGTGCCCAAACCAGCCGCGGGCACGATGGCGGTGCGCGGAATCGGGACCTTCGAAGTCGGCATTGCTCACACGATAACCGCAATCGACTCCACCTCCTCGGCTGGCGGTGGGCGTGCCGGTGCTGACAGGCTGGGAGCCGTGACCGACAACGCGGTGGTGGCCGCCAAGTCCGCGTTGCGCACACGACTGCTCGCTGCCCGTCGCGCGGTGCCGCCCGAGACACGCGACGCCGAGGCCCGCGCACTGGCCGGCCATCTGGAGCAACTGGCAAGCGCCGTCGACACGGTCTGCGCCTATGTGCCGGTGGGAGGCGAGCCCGGTTCGACCGCCATGCTCGACGGCCTGACCTGCCGCGGAGTACGGGTGCTGCTGCCGGTGGCGCGCACCGAGGACGACGGCACGCCGCTGGCGCTGAGGTGGGGCGAATACCGGCCCGAATCACTCACCACCGCCCGGTTCGGCCTGCTGGAACCGCCGCAGCCCTGGCTGGCCGCCGACGCGCTGGCCGAAGCGGACCTGATCGTGGTGCCGGCAGTGGCCGTCGACCGGCGCGGCGTACGACTGGGCCGCGGCGCCGGCTTCTACGACCGCTCCCTGCTGCTGCGCAGGCCGCAGATCCCGCTGATCGCGATTGTGCGTGACACCGAGCTACTCGATGAGCTGCCGGCCGAGCCGCACGACGTGCCGATGACCCACGCCCTGACCCCCGGCCTCGGCCTGGTGGCGCTGTCCTGAACGGCCGCCGCCCGGAATGTGACAGACCAGATAGCGGTTCTAGCACTTAGCACGGTAGAGTGCTAACCCGATTATTCGATTCACGGAGGTTCGCGTGCCCACCTACAGCTACGCCTGCACCGAGTGCAGCAACCGCTTCGACGTGGTCCAAGCCTTCACCGACGACGCGCTCACCATCTGCGATCAGTGCAACGGCCGCCTCCGCAAGATCTTCGGCAAGGTCGGCGTGGTCTTCAAGGGCAGCGGCTTCTACCGCACCGACAGCCGGGAGGCGGGCAAGTCGTCTTCCAACGGCAGCAGCCCCGCCAAGTCTGCGGTATCGGATTCGGGCAACGGGTCCGGCGGTTCCGGCGACAGCGGCACCAAGTCCACCGACAAATCCTCCGGCGACAGCGGCAGCAAATCCACCGACAAGCCCAAGGCCACGTCGACCCCGGCCGCCGCCTCCAGTTAGGTCGTTATCCACAGGCCGGCGCCCGAGTCGGCACGCCGGCCCGGCCGGGACGTTTACCGTGACGCCATGGGCGAGTCGCTCAACCCGACGCTGATCACCCGGATATCGGCTGCGCTGCGCCCGGACTGGACCCGCACCGTGCTCGCGCGGCGGGTCGCCGCCGGCGCCCTGGTGGTACTGGCCGCCGTCGCGGCGATCCGCTCCGATCCGCAGGGCGACCGGATCGACGTCGTGGTGGCCAGGCACGACATCACCCCCGGCACGGCGCTGACGGCCGATGACATTTCGCTTGAAAGCCGTTCCGCCCGAACGATTCCCGACGGCGCCGTCATCGACATGTCATCGGCGCTGCACGGCACACTGGCCGGCCCGGCCCGCCGCGGCGAGGTACTGACCGATGTCCGTCTGCTGGGCAGCCGACTGACCGAAGCGGCCGCCGGGCCCGACGCCCGGATCGTGGGCGTGCATCCGGCTGACGCCGCCTTGACCGACCTGGTGCACCCCGGCGACATCGTCGACGTCGTCACGGCCGACGACGGGGTGGACCCGGGCGCGCCCAGGGTGGTGGCGGCCGGCGGGATCGTGGTGCTGGTGTCCGACAAGCAGAACCACGACGATCGCGTGGTGCTGGTGGCGTTGCCGGCCACCGCCGCGGTGGCGGTGGCCGGCGCCACCCTGGCTCAGGCGGTGACGCTCACGCTGCGTTGAGCCGTCAAGCGGCGGCGCGCTGCGGGCTGCCGCAGAACTTGCATTTGGTTGCTTCGGGGTCGATCTCGGACTTGCACTCCGGGCAGGTCTTGGTGGGTTCCGGGTCGCCGAACACCGTCTTCCCGCGTCGCTGCTGGACATGCTTGTAGGGCAACACGATGAAGAAGTAGACCGTCGCCATGAACACGATGAAGTAGATGATCGCCGAGATGAACGCCCCGAAGTCGACGAAGGTCGCCTCGTTGCCGGCCTCCCCCAGCTGGTAGCCCAGGCCGAGCCCTTCGGTGTCGGGCTGCAGGGCGGCGACCAGTGGGTTGATCACACTGTCGGTGAAGGCCTTGACCAGGTTGGAGAACGCCAACGCGACCACCAAACCGATCGCGACCGTGATGACATCATCACGCATCATGAAATTCTTGAATCCTTTGAACACCGCAATGCCCCTTTCAACGCCAGGATTCAGCCGGGCAGCACTGCACCGCCCACCGGCACGCTAATGGCTGCCGGCACGCTGGGACGGGATTCCGGTGAAGTCGATTCTCAACCGTGATGTGGCGGGACGTTGTCCCGCAGCCACCGCTCGCGTTCCTCGGCCTCGCGTACGTCGTCCGAATCGCGTTCGTCGGACGACTCCTGGTACTCGCCGAGCCCGGGCATGGCCTTCAGATCTCCAGGCTGGACAACTGGCCGATGATCACGGCCGCCAGCGGGTTCAACGTGGCCATCCCGTCGCGCACCGCAGCCCGGGAACCAGCCAGGTTGACCACCAGGGTGCTGCCCGAAACCCCGGCCAGACCACGCGACAACCCCGCGTCGGGTATCCCGGCGGCCAGCCCCGATGCCCGCAGCGCCTCGGAGATGCCGAGGATCTCCCGGTCCAGGATGTCGCGGGTGGCCTCGGGTGCGACGTCGCGCGGGGTGACCCCGGTGCCGCCGACCGACACCACCAGGTCGACCCCGCCGATCACCGCCGTGTTCAACGCGTTGCGGATCTCCACCTCGTCGGCGGCGACGGCGACCACGCCGTCGACCATGAACCCGCCCTCGGCCAGCAGTTCGGTGACCAACGGACCGCTGTGGTCCTCATCGCCGTGCGCGGTGCGGTCGTCGACGACGACGACGAGCGCGCGGCCGGCGAGTTCTGGAGTCTGTTCCATGGGTGCAACCGTATATCGCCGAATCAGGCGGCGGTTCAGCGAGGCTCGACGAAGGAGAGCCGAAGCCGGGACCGCCGCACCAACA
>CAYNJD010000032.1:0-16743 GCA_964397355.1 uncultured Mycobacterium sp.
CCAACATCGCACTCAAGATCGTCGACCGGGCCATCCAGGTGCACGGCGCCGGCGGGGTCACCGACGACTTCCCGCTGGCCGGCTTCTGGGCGCACCTGCGCACCCTGCGGCTCGCCGACGGACCCGACGAGGTGCACAAGCGCGCCATCGCCCGCCAAGAGCTGAAGAAGTACCGGGAGGACGCCAAGTGACGACGCAGGACCTCAACGGGCGCACCGCGATCGTCACCGGCGGGTCTCGCGGCATCGGGCTGGCGATCGGCCAGCGGCTGGCCGCCGCCGGCGCCAATGTGGTCCTCACCTCGCGCGATCAGGCCAGCGCCGACGCCGCGGCGGCTCAGGTCAACGGCAACGCGCTCGGGGTGGCCGCGCATGTCGCCGAAGAGGACGCCGCGCAGCGTTGCGTCGATCTGACCATGGAACGGTTCGGCAGCGTCGACATCCTGGTCAACAACGCCGGCACCAACCCGGCGTTCGGCCCGCTGATCGACCAGGACCACGGCCGATTCGCCAAGATCTTCGACGTCAACCTGTGGGGGCCGCTGCTGTGGACGTCGTGCGCGGTCAAGGCGTGGATGGGCGAGCACGGCGGCGCGGTGGTCAACACCGCCTCGATCGGTGGCCTGAGCTCCGCGCCGGGGATGGGCATGTACAACGCCACCAAGGCCGCGCTGATCCACGTCACCAAGCAGCTGGCGCTGGAACTGTCACCCGGGGTGCGGGTCAACGCGATCTGCCCCGGGGTGGTGCGCACCAAGCTGGCTGAGCTGCTCTGGAAGGAGAACGAGCAGGCGCTGGCGTCGGGCATGCCGCTGGGCCGGATCGGCGAGCCCGTCGACGTGGCCGATGCGGTGGCGTTCCTGGTCTCGGATGCGGCGGGCTGGATCACCGGGCAGGCCCTGGTGATCGACGGCGGCCAGATCCTCGGCAACGCAACGGGATTCCGGGCGGGTATCGGTGGCTGATCAACCCCTGGGCATCGACACCGCGGCCGTGACGGCCTGGATAGCCGAGTTGGGGCTTCCGGTCAGCGGGCCGCTGAGCTTCCAGCGCATCGGGATCGGCCAGTCCAACCTGACCTATCTGGTGACCGACACCGGCGGGCATCGCTGGGTGCTGCGGCGGCCGCCGCTGGGAACGTTGCTGGCCTCGGCGCACGACGTGGCGCGGGAAGCGCGGATTCTGTCCGCGCTGGGTGACACCGACGTGCCGACGCCGCAGGTGTACGGGTTGACCCGGGATGCACACAACACCCCGCTGCTGTTGATGGAGTTCGTCGACGGGGTGGTGGCCGACCGGATGTCGGTGGCGCAGGCACTGAGTCCGCAGCGGCGCCGCCAGATCGGGCTGTCCATGCCCAAGACACTGGCCAAGATCCACGCCGTCGACATCAAGGCCGTCGGACTCGATGACCTGGCCAGCCACAAGCCCTACGCCCAGCGCCAGCTGAAACGCTGGGCCGGGCAGTGGGAGAAGTCCAAGACGCGGGAACTGCCGGAACTCGACGACCTGACCCGGCGGCTGGTCGGCGCGGCGCCACCGCAGCAGGAACTGACCCTGGTGCACGGCGACTTCCACCTGCGCAACGTCATCACCTCACCGGACAGCGGGGAGATCACCGCGGTGCTGGACTGGGAGCTGTCCACGCTTGGCGACCCGCTGGCCGACATGGGCAGCCTGCTGGCGTACTGGCCGCAGGCCGGCGAGGAGGACATCGCCGGCGAGTTCGTGCTCAGCACGTTGGACGGCTTCCCGGACCGCGACGAACTGGCCCGGGTGTATCTGGATGAGACCGGACGCGACGCGGCCACGCTGCGGTACTGGCATGCGCTGGGGTTGTGGAAGGTGGCGATCATCGCCGAGGGGATCGTGCGGCGGGTGCTGGACAACCCGGCGAACAAGGCCGCCGCCGGCACCCCGGTCACCGCATGGATCGACGCGATTGTGCGCAAGGCCCGCGAAGTGGCCGAAGAGGCGGGTATCTGAGCGCGCTGGCAAAGTAACCGACGATGCGCACCCGAGAGCCCGACCTCGTCGACGGGATCCCACGCCGGAGAATCGCGATGGCCTCGATGGTCGGCACCACCGTCGAGTTCTACGACTTCTACGTCTACGCCGCCGCGGCGGTCACCGTGTTCCCGCAGCTGTTCTTCCCGTCGGGCGACCCGACCGCGGCGCTGCTGGCATCGCTGGCGACGTTCGGCCTGGCGTTCGTGGCGCGGCCGGTGGGCTCGATCCTGTTCGGCCACTTCGGCGATCGGCTGGGCCGCAAATCCACCCTGGTCGCCTCGCTGCTGGTGATGGGTATCGCGACGTTCCTGATCGGGGTGCTGCCCACCTACCACGACATCGGGCTGGCCGCACCGCTGCTGCTGGCGGTGCTGCGGTTCAGCCAGGGTCTGGCGCTCGGCGGGGAATGGAGCGGTGCGGCGCTGCTGGCCACCGAGACCGCCAAGCCGGGCAGGCGTGCGTCGGCGGGAATGTGGCCGCAGTTGGGTGCGCCGCTGGGTTTCCTGCTCGCCACCGCGATGTTCCTGATCCTGCTCAACTGGCCTGGACAGCACGTCGGCCCCGACGGCGACGGCATGTTCCTGCGCTGGGGTTGGCGGATCCCGTTTCTGCTCAGCGTCGTGATGGTCGGCATCGGACTGTATGTGCGGCTGCGGCTCACCGAAACGCCGGTCTTCGCGCAGGCGATCAAACAGCGGGTCAGCGCGCCGATCGCGAGCGTGTTCCGGGGAAGCTGGCGCCAGCTGATCATCGGCACGCTGGTGATGGTGGCGACGTACACGCTGTTCTACACCGTGACGACGTGGACGCTGAGCTACGGCACCGCCCAGGCTCCACCCGCGGGAATCGGCCTGGGGTACAGCTACGCCGACTTTCTGGCACTGCAGCTGATCGCGGTGCTGTTCTTCGCGGCCATGCTGCCGATCTCGGCAGCCCTGGCCGATCGCGTCGGCCGGCGGCCGGTGCTGCTGGTGTTCACCGCCGGAATAGTCGTCTACGGCACCACCTTCGGCGTCTTCTTGAACCAGGACAGCACCCCGGGGGCGATACTGGCCTTCCTCATCACCGGGATGACGCTGATGGGCTTGGCGTTCGGCCCGATGAGCGCGGTACTGCCCGAACTTTTCCCGACCAACGTCCGCTACACCGGTTCGGGTGTCGCCTACAACGCGGCGAGCGTCCTGGGCCCGGCGGTGGCGCCGTTCATCGCCACCTGGCTGGCCGCCGAGCACGGCGTGCGCTGGGTGGGAGGCTACCTGTCGGCGGCGGCCGTGTGCTCGTTCGTTGCGCTGGTGGTGATGCGCGAAACCCGGGACACCGACCTGGTCGACGTCAATGTCGCCGACCACGTCGGCGACGCACTGCATCCCGGCTGAGCTGACGAGCTCATGGGCGTGGTGCGCCGAACCAGCGGCTCAGCGCAGCCTCCAAGGCAGGCCGCCCGCCTGCGTCGAAATCATCGGTTGCCCAGGCGATATAGCCATCGGGGCGGATCAGCATCGCCGCTGCGGGCGGCTCCGGCATTGCGGCGGTGACAGTGTCAACGCGATCGGCCCACCGGCACGCGACGGCCGCCGCGGCACCGTCGGCCAGGTCGAGCAGCAACGCCCGCCCGCCGTGCAGCAGCTCGGCGACCCGGCGACCGTCATCGAATCGCAGAACCGGCACGTGCCACCCGGACATCCGGTGGTCGTCACCGACGTCGTATCGGACATCGCTGCCGGCGAGCAGTTCGGTTATATGCGCGGACACCTGCGGGAACGCGGTCAGCTCGGCGAAAAGCTCGCGCAGTGCGGCGACGTGCGGTCCGGGCGATATCAGTGCGGTCTGCGCCATCGAGTGCATCATCACCCGCTGACCCAGCGGCTGACGCTCGGACTCGTAGGTGTCCAGCAGCCCGTCGGGCGCCCAGCCGTTGATCTCGGCGGCCAGTTTCCACCCGAGGTTGATGGTGTCCTGCATCCCCAGGTTGAGTCCCGGACCACCCATCGCGCTGTGGACGTGAGCCGCGTCGCCGAGCAGCAGCACCCGCCCGGCCCGGTAGTGCTCAGCCTGCCGGCTGTTCTGCCCGTCGATCCGGCGCAGCGCATGCGGACCGGGCCCTGACGGTTCTTCGAACGGGACGTCGGCGCCGAGGATGCGTCGCAGGCTTTCCCGGAGTTCGGCCAGCGTCATCGGACCGGGGTCGGTCGACGGTCCGAATTCCAGCGTGCCCAGTAGTGAGCGGCCGGGCTCGAGATCGGCGAACATCACCACCCCGCGGTCGAACCTGTTGTGGCCGAGCAAAATCCGCGGGCAATCCGGTATGACGAGATTTCGGTCGGCGGCACGCAGGCGTTCCGGGATCTGCACGTGCGCGAGCCGGGCGACAGTCGCCGCCGTGGTCCCCGGGAAGTCGATTCCCGCGGATTTACGCACCAGACTGTGGCCGCCGTCGGCGCCCACCAGGTAATCGGTCGCCAGGGTGTAGTCGCCGTCGGCGGATCTGATCGTGGCAACCACGCCGTCGTCGCGATCGTCGAATCCGGTGAGCTCATGCCCCCAGCGCACGTCTACACGGAGCTCGGCGGCTCGCTCCGCCAGCAGACGCACCAGACGCGGCTGGGGCACCGGCAGCAGGTACATCGGATTCGCCCGAACACCGGCGAAGCTCAGCGACAGGTCCAGCGCCATACCCGCGAACATCCACGCGGGGACGGGCTGCGGACCTCCGTCGGCGCCGCTGAACCGGTTGTACAGTCCTCGAAGATCCAGCGTCCGGACGACTTGCCCGACAAGACCATTGGCCTTCGGCTCGAGGCTGGGGCCGGGCAGGGTGTCGAGCACGATGGGCCGGACCCCGGCCAGTGCCAGCTCGCACGCCAGCATCAGCCCGTTGGGTCCGGCGCCCGCGATGACAACGGGGTTTTCTGCCACAGTTCACGCCTTCCGGTGGGCGGGGGCGGGAAGCCCGGCGGCGACGTCGGCGAACGCCGCGCGCAGCAGGCTCGGGTATGGCACGGCCGGATCCAGCACGGTGTAGGTGTCCATAGTGGACTCGACTACTGCGTAGACGACGGCGGCGGCCAGCCGGGGATAGCGGTCGCGCTGCGGGTCGGTGCCGGTACGTTCCGCGATCGCGCAGACGAAGTCGTCGAACAGCTCGTGTGGCAACGCACTGCGAATGTCACTGTTGCTCAAGACCTTACGAAGCTCGGCGAGCTTGGCGCGAGTGGGTGGGCTGTTACCGACCGCGGCCGGGCCGGCGAAGTCGTCCTCGATGGGAGCAAGTATCGACTCGATGAGCGACGTCCACAGCGGCTCGTCGTCGGGACACCGGCGCAGCAGGGCAACACTGCGGCGCAGGCGTTCGGTCTGCCGGTAGGCCAAGGCCTCGTACTTGGTGGCGAAGTAGTTGCTGAAGGTCCGCGGTGAGACGCCCGCCAGGGCGGCGATGTCCTCCCGGGTGACGTTGTCCAGGCCGCGCTCGAACGTCAGCTGCAGCGCGGCGTCCGATAGCGAACGACGGGTGTCGGCCTTCTTGCGCTCTCGTAATCCGGACATGCCGCCACCCTACATAAAAATGCCTAGAAGGCAAAAATGCCCACAAGGCAACTACGGCGCTCAGTCCGCCAGCGTGGCGCCGAACAACGTGCGCATCGCCGCCCAGTGCCGTGCCGCCGCGTCGGCGTCATACGGCGGGTTGTCGGGGACCGCGAAGCCATGCCGGGCGGGATAGAACTCGACGGTGTGCTCCACCCCGGCGGCCGACAGCGCGTCGTCCAGGGTCGCGGCGTGGGCCTTGGTGAACGAACTGTCGTTCTCGGCACCGGCGACATAGACCGTGGCGCGCATCTTCTCGGCCAGCAGGTGCGGGCTGTCGGCTGTATCCGTGACCAGCCCGCCGCCGTGGAAGGACGCCGCCGCGGCCACCCGCTCCGGTACCCGGCCGGCCACCACCACCGAGATGCGACCGCCCATGCAGTAGCCGCAGACCCCGAACGTCTCCCCGCGCACTTCGGGCCGGCCGGCCAGGTAGTCGAAGAACGCGCCGGCGTCGGCCGTCGTCCGGTCGAAGGTGACACTGTGCAGCATCGACATGATCCGGCCCCGCTCCTTGGCGTCGCCGAACGCCGTGGCCATGTCGAACGGCGCCCAGTCGCCGTGCCGGTAGTAGACATCCGGTAGCAGTACGGCGTAGCCGAACCCGGCCAGCTCGGCCGCCATCTGTTCGAAAGTCGGCCGTACCCCGCCGGCGTCGGGATACATCACGATGCCGGGCCAGGGGCCTGTTTCCTCGGGGGTGAACAGCGTAATCGGGCAGCTGCCGTCGGGTGTGGTGATGGTGTCCGCGTGGCTGGCCATGGTGTCTGTTCTACTCCCGTAAGCTGGGCGGCGTGCCGATCGCCACACCGTACGAGGATCTGCTGGGCCTGGTACTCGAGCAGGGCGTCTCGAAGGCCGACCGGACCGGCACCGGCACCCGCAGCCTGTTCGGCCACCAGCTGCGCTACGACCTGTCCGCCGGCTTCCCGCTGATCACCACCAAGAAGGTGCACGTTCGCTCGGTGGTCTACGAGCTGCTGTGGTTTCTGCGCGGCGACTCCAACATCGCGTGGCTGAACGATCACGGCGTCACCATCTGGGACGAATGGGCTTCTGAGGCCGGGGATCTCGGGCCGATCTACGGTGTGCAGTGGCGCTCCTGGCCGACTCCGTCCGGCGAGCACGTCGACCAGATCGCGCGCGCCGTGGAGTTGCTGCGCACCGACCCGGATTCGCGCCGTATCATCGTCTCGGCGTGGAACGTCGGGGAACTGGACAAGATGGCGCTGGCGCCGTGCCACGCCCTGTTCCAGTTCTACGTCGCCGGCGGACGGCTGTCCTGCCAGCTCTACCAGCGCAGCGCCGATCTGTTCCTGGGGGTGCCGTTCAACATCGCCAGCTACGCGCTGCTCACGCACATGATGGCCGCGCAGGCCGGGCTGGGTGTGGGGGAGTTCGTCTGGACCGGCGGGGATTGCCACATCTACGACAACCACGTCGAGCAGGTGCGTCAGCAGCTGTCCCGCGCCCCCCGGCCCTACCCGAATCTGGTTTTGGCGCACCGGGACTCGATCTTCGACTACACCTTCGACGACATCGAGATCCTGGGCTACGATCCGCACCCGGCGATCAAGGCCCCCGTCGCGGTATGAGCATCGCGCTGATCTGGGCGCAGTCGGTGTCCGGAATCATCGGGCGTGACGGCGGCATCCCGTGGCGACTTCCGGAGGACCAGGCGCGCTTCAAGCAGCTCACGCTGGGGCACCGGGTGGTGATGGGCCGGCTGACCTGGGAATCACTGCCGGCCGGTGTGCGGCCACTGCCCGGCCGGACCAACGTCGTGGTGACCCGGCGGCCCGACTACCGCGCCGACGGCGCCGAGGTGGTGGGCTCGCTGGAGGAGGCGCTGACCGACGCCGAGACGTGGGTGATCGGCGGCGCGCAGATCTACGCCCTGGCGCTGCCGCTGGCTGACCGCTGCGAGGTCACCGAGGTGGAGGTGGATCTGCCCCGCCAGGACGCCGACGCGGTTGCCCCGGTGCTCGACGAGTCCTGGCACGGCACCTCGGGGCCGTGGCTCACCGGCGGCAGCGGGTTGCGCTACCGGTTCCACAGCTACCGTCGCTGATGGCGGTGTCCCG
This sequence comes from uncultured Mycobacterium sp., assembly GCA_964397355.1. GTDB lineage: Bacteria > Actinomycetota > Actinomycetes > Mycobacteriales > Mycobacteriaceae > Mycobacterium. Next base: position 7,676 of record CAYNJD010000032.1, read on the forward strand.
GGCCGGGCTCACGGCTTTACAGGCGCGCCGGATCGCGGTCGCCGCACAGGGATTCAGCGACGCCAAGCCGCGCGGCCCGATCACCCGGGCGCACCTGAAACGGCTGATCTCCCGCATCCAGGTGCTGCAACTGGACTCGGTGTCGGTGGCGGTGCGAGCCCACTACGCCCCGGTGTTCAGCCGGCTGGGCCGCTATGACCGCACCGTGCTGGATCGTGCAGCGTGGAGCCACAGCGCCCGGTCGCCGCGGCTGCTGGTCGAATACTGGGCCCACGAGGCGGCGCTGATGGCCGTCGACGACTGGCCGTTGATGCGGTGGCGGATGCGGCAGTACACCCACGGTCGATGGGGCAACGTGGCACCCGACCCGGTGCTGGCCGACGACATCGTCGCCGCGGTCACCGAGTTGGGTCCGAGTACGGCGGGGCAGATCGAACAGCGCCTGGCCACCAAGCCGAAACGCGGCAAGGGGACGTGGTGGAACCGCAGCGACACCAAGTGGGTGGCCGAGGCACTGTTCGCCGCCGGGGTGCTGACCACCGCCACCCGCGTCGGGTTCGCCCGGCACTACGACCTGGTGGCCAACGTGCTGCCGGCGCGGGTGCTGGCCCGCGAGGTCGACGACGACGAGGCGGTGCGCGAGCTGGTGCTGCGGGCGGCGACCGCGCTGGGGGTGGGCACCGAGACCGATCTGCGCGACTACTTCCGGCTGTCGGCCGGGCAGGCCAAACCGGCGATCGCGCAGCTGGTGGCCACCGGGGAGCTGGAGCCGGTGACCGTGGCCGGCTGGGCCGCCCCGGCCTACCTGCGGTCCGGGCAGCCGATTCCGCGGACGGACCGGGGCACCGCGCTGCTGTGCCCGTTCGACCCGCTGATCTTCTGCCGGCCCCGGGTGCAGCGGCTGTTCGATTTCTCCTACCGGCTCGAGATCTACACCCCGGCGCCCAAACGCCGATACGGCTACTACGTCTGGCCGTTCCTGCTGGACGGTGAGCTCGTCGGCCGGGTCGACCTCAAAGCCGACCGGACACGCGATGCGCTGCACGTCATCGGGGCTTTCGGCGAGCACGGCCGATCCGGCCAGCGGGTGGCCGAGGCGCTGGTCGCCGAGCTGGAGTCGATGGCGTCCTGGCTGGGGCTGAGCCGGGTCACCGTGGGGGCTCGGGGGGATTTATCCGCCACGCTTCGCCGGTTGTGACCGGCGACGGCAACCGGATTTCGCTAATGTGGCGATAACTGATCGGTGACGCCCTGAACTGGCGCGCGGATCCACAAGCCTGGTCGGACTAACGGGGTGTGGCTGAGTGCGGGTTTCGCTTTGGTGCGGTTTCGTCGTCTTCGGATGCGTGCTGGCCGCTGGGTGCGGCAGCAACGGCGGCAGCGACAACAGCCGAAAACCCACGCCGACCGAGCCGGCAACGACCACCTCCACGGTGACCGTGGCGCCCGTTGCCGAAACCGGACTGCGGGCACTGCTGCTCACCCCCGAGGAGATCAACCCGATCATGGGGGTGGACGACATGAAGGCCCACGCTCCCCACGATGTGCTGCCCGACGACAGCACCACCATGGAGCCCCGTGAGTGCCTGGCCATCGACGGGGTCGCGCAAGAACAGGTGTATGCCCGCAGCGGTTTCAGCGCGGTGCGGGAGCAGAGTGTCAGCGACGGCGAGGACAACGCCCACTTCGTCGACCAGGCCGTGGTGCTGTTCCCGACCGCCGACAAAGCCAAGGCGTTTTTCGAGGCGTCGGCCAAGCAGTGGCCGGAATGCCACGAGTACACCCACACCCAGAGCGGTTCGGAGTGGACGGCGGGGCGCATATCGAATGTCGAGGGCATGCTCAGCACAATCGCGACGCAGCAGAACGCCGGCGAGTCGGCCTGGCAGGCCTGCGGGCGGGCGCTGACCGTGGCCAACAACGTCGTCGTCGACGTCAACACCTGCAGCACCGACCCGAAGGACTCCGCGGTCGTCATCGCCCGGCAAATCGCTGCGCAAGTGCCGAACGGCGGAAAGCAGGCCGGCACGCCTTAAGGTGAGTGCCGTGGCCGAGACGGCGCCGCTGCGCGTGCAACTGATTGCCAAGACTGAGTTCACTCCGCCGCCGGACGTTGCGTGGAGCACCGACGCCGACGGCGGACCGGCGCTGGTCGAGTTCGCCGGTCGGGCCTGTTATCAGAGCTGGTCCAAACCCAACCCGAAAACCGCCACCAACGCCGCCTACCTGAAACACATCATCGACGTCGGGCACTTCTCGGTGCTCGAGCACGCCACCGTGACCTTCTACATCACCGGAATCTCCCGCTCGGCCACCCACGAGCTGATCCGGCACCGGCACTTCTCGTTCTCCCAGCTGTCGCAGCGCTACGTCCCGGAACCGGACTCGCGGATTGTGGTGCCCCCCGGGATGGAGGACGACCCGGAGCTGCAGCAGATCCTGGCCGAGGCCGCCGACGCCAGCCGCGCCGCCTACACCGGGCTGCTGGCCCGACTGGAAGCCAAATTCGCTGATCAACCCAATGCGGTGCTGCGACGCAAGCAGGCCCGGCAGGCCGCGCGGGCCGTGCTGCCCAACGCCACCGAGACCCGCATCGTGGTGACCGGCAACTATCGGGCGTGGCGGCATTTCATCGCGATGCGGGCCAGCGAACACGCCGACGTCGAGATCCGCCGGTTGGCCGTCGAGTGCCTGCGCCAGCTCACCGGTGTGGCGCCCGCGGCGTTCGGCGACTTCCAGATCGCCGCCCTGGCAGACGGCACCGAGGTCGCAACCAGTCCGCTCGCGACCGAAGTCTGAGCAACCGCGCCGCGCCAGGTAATCTAAGGGCCGTGAACAGCAGCGGATTCGACGCCAAGGCGCAGCTGGGCACCGTGCTGACGGCAATGGTGACCCCGTTCGGCGCGGACGGCTCGGTGGACACCGACGCCGCGATCCGGCTGGCCAACCGCCTCGTCGACGCCGGTTGCGACGGCCTGGTGGTCTCCGGGACCACCGGGGAGGCGCCGACCACGGCCGATTACGAGAAGCTCACCCTGCTTCGTGCGGTGGTGGAGTCGGTCGGCGACCGCGCCCGCATCATCGCCGGCGCCGGCAGCAACGACACCGAGCACAGCGTCCGGCTGGCCGAGGCCTGCGCCGGGGTCGGCGCGCACGGCCTGCTGGTGGTGACGCCCTACTACTCGCGGCCGTCACAGGCCGGGCTGCTGGCGCACTTCACCGCCGTCGCCGACGCCAGCTCGCTGCCGGTGATGCTGTATGACATCCCGGCCCGCTCGGTGGTGCCGATCGCGCCGGACACCATCTTCGAGCTGGCCGAACACCCGAACATCGTCGCGATCAAGGACGCCAAGGGCGACCTGCACGCCGGTGCGCAGATCATGGCCGAAACCGGGCTGGCCTACTACTCCGGCGACGACGCCCTCAACCTGCCCTGGCTGGCGATGGGCGCCACCGGGTTCGTCAGCGTGATCTCGCACTTCGCCGCCGGCCAGCTGCGCGACATGCTGGCCGCCTATGAATCCGGTGACGTCGAAACCGCCCGCAAGATCAACGTGTCCATCGCGCCGCTGTCCAACGCGATGGCCCGCACCGGCGGGGTGACCTTCGTGAAGGCCGGGCTGCGGCTGCAGGGCTTCGACACCGGCGAACCACGGCTGCCGATGGTGCCCGCCACCGGGGCCGAGGTCGACGAACTGGCCCTCGACATGCGCACCGCGTCCGTCCTGGGGTGAGGCGCGGGGTGAATGAGGACCTCAAACCGCCGGCCCCTCTGACCACCGGCGGGCTGCGCGTCACCGCACTCGGCGGCATCAGCGAAATCGGCCGCAACATGACCGTTTTCGAGCATCTGGGCCGACTGCTGATCATCGACTGCGGGGTGCTGTTCCCGGGTCACGACGAGCCGGGCGTCGACTTGATCCTGCCGGACATCCGCCACGTCGCCGACCGGCTCGACGACGTCGAGGCGCTGGTGCTGACGCACGCCCACGAGGACCACATCGGCGCCATCCCGTTCCTGCTCAAGCTGCGGTCCGACATCCCGGTGGTCGGCTCCAAGTTCACCCTGGCCCTGGTCGCCGCCAAGTGCCGCGAACACCGCATCAAGCCGGTGTTCGTCGAGGTCGCCGAAGGCCAGCGCAGCACCCACGGGGTGTTCGAATGCGAATACTTCGCGGTCAACCACTCCATCCCGGATGCCCTGGCGATCGCGGTGCACACCGGCGCCGGCACCGTGTTGCACACCGGCGACATCAAGCTCGACCAGCTGCCACCGGATGGGCGCCCCACCGACCTGCCCGGGATGTCGCGGCTCGGCGACAAGGGTGTGGACCTGTTCCTGTGCGACTCGACCAACGCCGAGATACCGGGGGTGGGCCCCAGTGAGAGCGAGGTCGGTCCCACGCTGCACCGGTTGATCCGGGGCGCCGAGGGCCGGGTGATCGTGGCGTGCTTCGCCTCCAACGTGGACCGGGTGCAGCAGATCGTCGACGCCGCGGTCGCGTTGGGCCGCCGGGTCTCCTTCGTCGGCAGGTCGATGGTCCGCAATATGGGCATCGCCAAGGAATTGGGCTTTCTGCGGGTGGCCGACTCCGACCTGGTCGACATCGGGGCCGCCGAGATGATGCCCCCGGAGAAGGTGGTGCTGGTCACCACCGGCACCCAGGGCGAGCCGCTGTCGGCGCTGTCGCGGATGTCGCGCGGCGAGCACCGGTCCATCACGCTGACCGCCGGCGATCTGGTGGTGCTGTCGTCGTCGCTGATCCCCGGCAACGAGGAGGCCGTCTACGGGGTGATGGACGCACTCGCCAAGATCGGTGCCCGGGTGGTCACCAACGCCGCGGCCCGGGTACATGTCTCCGGGCACGCTTATGCCGGCGAACTGCTGTTCCTCTACAACGGGATCCGGCCCCGCAACGTGATGCCGGTGCACGGCACCTGGCGGATGCTGCGCGCCAACGCCGCGCTGGCCGAGCGCACCGGGGTGCCGGCCGAGTCGATCCTGTTGGCCGAGAACGGCGTCAGCGTCGACCTGGTCGCCGGGCAGGCGAGCATCGCCGGGGCCGTCCCGGTCGGCAAGGTGTTCGTCGACGGTCTGGTGGACGGCGATGTCGGCGACGCCACGCTGGGGGAGCGGCTGATCCTGTCGTCCGGATTCGTCGCGATCACGGTGGTGGTGCGCCGTGGCACCGGCAAGCCGGTGGGGCCGCCGCATCTGCATTCGCGAGGCTTCTCCGAAGACCCCAAGGCGCTGGAGCCGGCGGCCCGCAAGGTCGAGGCGGAGCTGGAATCCCTTGCCGCCGAACGAGTCACCGATCCGACCAGAATCGCCCAGGCGGTACGCCGCACCGTCGGTAAGTGGGTGGGCGAGACGTACCGGCGCCAGCCGATGATCGTGCCGACCGTGCTCGAGATCTGAGCAATACCGCTGCGGGTCAGAGCTTCTCGGCGTACACCGACCATTCGAGGTCACTCGCGGACAGGTCGCGGCCCGCGGGCTCCACGTAGCGCGCCACCAGCTGCTCGGGCCCGGCCTGCTCGATCAACCGCCAGCCGTATCCGGCCAGGAAGCCGGCGACCTCGTCGGGCTGCAGACCGAAATGCCACATCCGCTTGCCCGAAACCCGGCGATACAACCTCGGCGACCCGTAGACATTGCTGCCGTCGATGAAGTCACGCCGGACGTAGGTGAACACCAGCCGGCTACCCGGCGCCGCGGCGCGCAGTCCCTCCATGGTTCTGCGGACCGCGGTTTCGGTCAGGTACTGGGTGACCCCTTCGCAGACGAAGAAGGTGCGGAACGCCGGCCGGTAGCCGTATTCCACCAGCGTGGTGAGCAGGTCATCGCGCTCGAGGTTCAACGCCACCAGCCGAACCGACAACGGCAGCGCGCCCAGCACCCGGTGCACGGTGGCGGCCTTGCGGGCGATGTTGACCGGCTGGTCCACTTCGAAGACCGGGGTGGCGCCGCGGCGGGCCATCCGGTAGGCGAGGGTGTCCAGTCCGGAGCCGAGAACCACCACCGCGTCGATGTCGGCGCCCGCCTCGTCGAGCCGGTCGGCGATGAAACGTTTACGGCAGGTCAGGTTGGCCCACAGACCGGGTCCGGAGCGTTCCATCGCGGCGATGAAGCGCTTGCGCAGCGGGGCGGGGCGCAGCGCCGCCACCAGCCAGCGCATCGGGGCCGGCAGGAAGTTTGCCGCCAGGTCGTCGTCGGTCAGTCGGCGATCCGGCGGCTCGTGGTGCTCGACCGCCGCCAGCATCATCGGGCCGTAGGCGGTCAGCGCTACCGGATTGCGTGCCATGGTCTACCTCTTGTTGATGAATCCGGCATCCACGGGCAGGGTGATGCCGGTGACGTAGCGGGCCGCATCCGATACCAGCCAGGCCACCGCGTTGGCGATGTCCTCCGGTGCTAGCAGCTGTACCGGCAGCGCATTGCCCATGTCCGGTGGCGCACCCGTCTCGGCGGTGAGCTTAGCCAGCCACCCTCGCACGTAATCGTTGTCGATCATCGGCGTGTTGACGCCGGCCGGATGCACCGAGTTCACCCGTATGCTGTGCGGCGCAAGCAGGTTCGCGTAGACCCGCATCAACCCGACCAACCCGTGCTTGGCCGCGGCGTAACCGATGGCCCCCGCGTCGTGGCTGCCGATGCCGGCCAGGCCCGCCGCAGAACTGATCAGCACGATCGACCCACCGTCGGCCTGGTCGATCATCGGCGGGAGCGCCGACTCGATGGTGTGGTAGACCCCGGTCAGGTTGACGTCGATGACGTCGCGCCAGCCGTCGGCCGCGGCCATCGGGGCGATACCGGCGTTGGCCACCACGATGTCCAACCGGCCCAGCTCGTCCAGGCCGGCCCGCAGGGCGGCGCCCAGCGCCGCCTGATCGCGCACATCGGCTTGCCGGGCCACGATGCGCGCACCGGTGTCCTCGACCAGCTTGACGGTGGCCGCCAAGTCATCGGCGTCAGCCAGCGGATAGGGCACGCTGGCGATCTGGCCGCACAGATCGACGGCGATGATGTCGGCGCCCTCGGCGGCCAGCCGCAGCGCATGGGCGCGGCCCTGACCGCGGGCCGCGCCGGTGATCAGCGCGACCTTTCCGCGCAGGGTGCCGCTCGAGGGCCCGGCCGTCATTGCCGCACCCGGCCCTTTTCCGGGTCGCCTGCGGGCACCGGGGTGAGCATCTTGATGTCGGGCGCTCCGGCGAGGTGCTCGTTGAGGCTGCCGAACAGCTCGCCGACGGCGGGGGCGGTCGAGTGTGTCTTCAGCGCGTCGGCGTCGGCCCACTGCTCGATGAACACGAAGGCGCCGTCGGTTTCATGCAGCGAATACAGCTCGCAACCCGGTTCGTCGTGTACCTGGGCCACCGCCTTGGTGCAGATCGCGCGGACGATCTCGACCGATTCCGGCTTGACGGCGAAGGTGGCGACGACGACCACGGACATGTGCGGCTCCTTGACAGGGTGGGATTGCGGGATTCACGGGCAACCCTACCCAGCCGGAACCCGGGTGAGCGGCGAACCGATCCGCCGGGGCCAGTGTGGCTTAAGGTGCAGATGGGGCAATTGCGACTAGGCTTGCGGCCATGGCTAGTAAGACGGCTAGTAGGACCGCTGCACGTTCTGGCACCCGAACGACCAGGTCGAAGGCCAGTAGCCGCGGGGGATCGCGGCCCGCCCGGTCCCGCCAGACGGCCAAGTCCCGCCGCCCCACCCGGCAGCACTCCCGACCGGTCGCCGCCGGGCTGGCCTGCGGGCGGCTGGCCCGCAGCACGTGGCTGCTGGTGGCCAAGGGCGCCGGCGGCGCGGCCCGCTCGGTTGGCCGCGCCCACGATATCGACCCCGGGCACCGGCGCGACGGCATCGCGCTGGCCCTGCTGGGCCTGGCCGTCGTGACGGCCGCGAGTTGCTGGCTGGACGCCGCGCGGCCGGTCGGGGCGTGGATCGACACCGGCCTGCGCGCGGTGATCGGCGGCGCGGTGGTGCTGCTGCCGCTGATGACCGGCGGCTGCGCGGTGGCGCTGATGCGCACCGAACCCGACCCGGAGAACCGGCCCCGGCTGATCCTCGGTTCGGCCATGGTCGCGCTGCCGATCCTGGGCCTGTGGCACCTGTGGGCCGGCTCGCCGCAGACACCGGAAGGCCGGCTGCACGGAGCCGGTTTCGTCGGGTTCGCGATCGGCGGGCCGCTCGCCGATGGGCTCACCGCGTGGATCGCCGCCCCGCTGTTGTGCATCGGGGTGCTGTTCGGGGTGCTGCTGTTGACCGGGACCACGCTGCGCGAGGCGCCCGAGACGTTGCGCACGCTGTTCGCCGCCCGCGGCTACGACGACGGCGACTACTACTACGACGACGAGGACGACTACTACGACGAGGACGACCGCGGGGACGCGGCGGTCGACGCCGGCGACGAGACCCCGGACTGGCAGTCGCGCACCCCGCTGGACAACTACCCGCTCGATGAGACGGACGTGGTGCCCCCCGAGGCGCCGCCGGCCAAGCCCGCCCGTCGCAAACAGCCCAAGGCGGCCAAGACCACCGGACAGGAAACCACCGTCGTGCTGGACCGGGTGGTGGAAGGCCCCTACACCCTGCCGTCGCTGACGCTGCTCGTCGCCGGTGACCCGCCGAAGAAACGCACCGCTGCCAACGACCAGATGGCCGACGCGATCACCTCGGTACTGGGCCAGTTCAAGGTCGACGCCGCGGTCACCGGCTGCACCCGCGGACCGACGGTCACCCGCTACGAGGTGGAGTTGGGCCCCGGGGTCAAGGTCGAGAAGATCACCGCGCTGCAGCGCAACATCGCCTACGCGGTGGCCACCGAAAGCGTGCGGATGCTGGCCCCGATCCCGGGCAAGTCCGCGGTGGGTATCGAGGTGCCCAACACCGACCGTGAGCTGGTGCGGCTGGCCGACGTGCTGACCGCGCCCACCACCCGCCGCGACCACCACCCGCTGGTGATCGGGCTGGGCAAGGACATCGAGGGCGACTTCATCAGCGCCAACCTGGCCAAGATGCCGCACCTGCTGGTGGCCGGCACCACCGGGTCGGGCAAGTC
>CAYNJD010000033.1:0-10592 GCA_964397355.1 uncultured Mycobacterium sp.
TGCTCAAATCGCCACAGCACCTGGAACAGTTCCCGGCGCTGTATGCCACCTTCCCCGATGCCACTTTCGTTGTCACCCACCGGGATCCGGTCGACGTGACCCAGTCGATGGCGACCATGATCAGTTATGCCATGAGAATGGGTTGCGATCGCCCCGACCCGGTCAAGATCTCGGCGTATTGGCTCGACCGCGCCGACGACCTGCTCACCGGCTGCCTGCGGGACCGCGACGTGCTGCCGGCGGCGCAGTCGGTCGACGTGCGTTTCGATGACTTCATGGCCGATGAGGACGGCACTGTGGCCCGCATCTATGAGCTCGCGGGCCAGCCGCTCGACGACCGGGCGCGACAAGCGATGGCGCAGTTCTGCCGCGACCACCCGCGCGGGCGCTATGGCGCGGTGGACTACCGGCCGGCCGACCTGGGTCTTGACCCCGGTGAAATAGCGGAGCGCCTCAGCGATTACCGGAGCCGGTTCGTCGCCGACTGATGGGAGCAATTGTGGAACAACCGATATCCGCCGAGGCATGGGTAGCCACCGAACTCGGCGACCCGGCCGAAGTGCTGGCCCGCGAAACCGTCGAGGTGCGGGCGCCCGGCCCGGGTGAGATCCGTGTCGCCGTGCGCGCGTTCTGCCTCAACTTCAACGGAGACCGTCGGAGTGGTGGAGAGCGCCGGGCCGGGTGCTGAGCATCTGATCGGCCGGCGCATCGTGCGCATCCCGGTGATGGCGTTCGGCGGCTACGCCTCCTGCGCCGTGGTCGAAGCGGCGACCGCGCTGGACCTGCCGGACTGGATCAGCGACGTCGACGGCGCCGTCCTGCACTATCCGTTCCATCCGGGCTGGTTCGCGTTCCGTGAGCGCGGCCGGCACGGCCTGGCCGCGTGATTCCCCGTCCCAAACCGATGTCAAAGGTCACTTTCGGCTAGCGAAGTGGCCACCGTAGCCTGGCGACCATGATTCAGTTGGGATCGCCGCCACCCGCGGCGCCGGTCGTCAAGCCCCGGCGGCGCGGCGGCCCGCGGGGCCCGATCTTCCTCGGCGCCAACATCGTGGTGCTGGCCTGGCTGGTCGTGTCGGTGGCGCTGCTGCTCGCTCGCAATGCCATATCGCACCCGATCTGGCTGCCGGTGCACGCGCTACTGCTCGGTGCCGCCACCAACGCGATCGTGATCTGGTCCGGACACTTCACCACCACGCTGTGCCGGGTTCCCGACCCACCGCACTGGCATCTGGCAGCCAAGCTGGCAGTGCTCAATGCCGCCGTCATCGCGACCCTGGCCGGGGTCGCCTTCGATGCCGAGGCGGCCACCGGTATCGGCGGCACCATCGTGGCGGCGGTCGCCGTCGCCCACGGCGCCGAGTTGATCGCGATGAAGAAGTCCGCGCTGTCGGCGCGCTTCGACTACCTGGTCGGCTTCTACCTGGCCGCCATCGTGGCGCTGCTGGCCGGGTCGGCGGCCGGCGCCGCGATGGCCTTCGGCGTGGCGCGGTGGTATGCGCGACTGTGGACGACCCATGTCCACGTGATGCTCTACGGCTGGATCGGGCTGACCGTGCTGGGCACGCTTTTCACGTTGTGGCCCACCACTATCCGCGAGAAGATCACCCCCCGCAGCTTTGCGATGGCCCGGCGGGCGCTGCCGACGCTGATCGCGGGCCTGGCCGTCGCAGTCGCGGGCCTGCTCACCGGCAACTGGTGGCTGACAGCGGCGGGTCTGCTCGGTTACGCGGCCGGAATCGGCCTGGCGATCATCGGGTTGTGGCCGGGACGCAGTTTCACCGGGCCCGCGGCCTGGATGCTGGTCGGCGCGACGGGCTGGCTCGGTGTCGCCGTGGTGATCGAGGTGATCGGGCTGATCGCGGCACGGTCGGTCGAGGTGCTGCCCGCATTCGTCGAACACACCCTGCTGCCGCTGCTGGCGGTGGGCTTCGTCGCGCAGATCCTGCTCGGCGCATTGAGCCAGCTGTTGCCGATCCTGGTGGCCAACGGCCCGCCGGTGCGCAAGGCCGTCATCGCCTATCTGGACCAGGGCTGGCAGGTGCGGGTGCTTGCGATCAACGCCGCCGTGCCGCTGGTTGCCGCGCCCTGGCGGGGACTGCCGCCGACCATCGGGTGGGTGTTGGCGGCCGTCGCGGTCGCCAGTTTCCTGGTGCTGGCGCTGCGACTGGCGCTGCCGGTGGCGCTGCGCGGTCCCATCGACATCGACGCGATCAAGCCGCATTCGGGCGCGGTGACCGGGGCGGTCGCCCTGGCCTCGCTGCTCGCCGTGGCGTTGGCGCTGACGCTGGGGGTGGGCGCCTCGACGCCCTCGGGGGCCGCCGGCGTCGCCGAATCCGCGCGCACCGTGGACGTCACGTTGAACAACATGCGCTTCTACCCGGACGTCATCGACGTGCCGGCCGGAACACCCCTGGTGCTGCGGGTCACCAACGTCGAGGCAGTGCCGCATGACCTGCGTGTCGACACCGGCGAACAGACCCCGCGGCTGAGCCGCGGTCAGACCGCGGTGCTCGATCTCGGCCCGGTGCACCAGGACCGGGACGTGTGGTGCGACGTTCCCGGCCACAAGGCCGCCGGCATGACGATGACGATCCACGCCGTCGGTGCCGTCCCGCGCCACGACCATGAACGTGGCGGAGAGCCTGGCGGCGGCCTGCCCGTGCCGACCACGCTGGATCTGGCCGCCGACCCGTCGCCGGGCTGGAAGCCGTACGACGCGGTGCTGGCCCCCGCGGCCCCGGGCGTGCACCGGGTGGAATTGCGCGCCGTCGACCGGGAACTGGAGGTCGCACCGGGCCGCCGCGAGATCCGCTGGACCTTCGGCGGTGTCGAGCCCGCCCCGACGCTGCACGGGCGGGTCGGGGACACCTTCGAGATCACGCTGATCAACGACTCGACCATGGGCCACGGCATCGACTTCCACGCCGGCGCGCTCGCCCCGGATCAACCGATGCGCACCCTGCAGCCGGGGGAGCGGCTGATCTACCGGTTCACCGCGCGGCGGGCCGGCGCCTGGCTGTATCACTGCAGCACACCGCCGATGACGCTGCACATCGCCAACGGCATGTACGGCGCGGTCATCATCGACCCGCCGGGGTTGCCGGCGGTGGACCGGGAGTACGCCCTGGTGGGCGCCCAGCTCTACACCGGCGCACCGGACGCCGACGCCAAGACCACGGCGATCCGTGCCGGTCAGCCCGACGGCTGGATGTTCAACGGCACCGCGGCCCAGTACATGCACGCCCCACTACCGGCGCGTACCGGCGAGCGGGTGCGCATCTGGGTGGTCAACGCCGGACCCGGCGATGCGATCGCCTTCCACGTCGTCGGGACGCAGTTCGACACCGTCTACAAGGAGGGTGCCTGGCTGCTGCGGCCCGGCGGTTCAGCGAGGCTCGACGAAGGAGAGGCGAAGCTGGGACCGCCGCATCAGCCCGGCGACCCGGGGGGTTCCCAAGTCCTCGACCTGGCGCCGGCCCAAGGCGGTTTCGTCGAGCTGACCTTCCCGGAAGCCGGCCACTATCCGTTCATGGACCACGACATGCGCCACGCCGAGAACGGCGCGCACGGCATCTTCGAGGTAACCGGATAGCGGCGGGCCAGCGAGTCATACCGTCCGGCGGTAGGGCGACAGGTAGGGCGGCAGCGGGATGGCCGGGTCGAGGTCGTCGGCCGGTTCGGGAGGTCCCGCGGCCATCACCAACGGCACCACCCCCGCCCAGTACGGCAGCGAGAGGTCTTCGGCGTCGTCGGCCGGACCACCGGTGCGCACCTTCGCCGAGACCTCGACCAGGTCCAGGGCCAGCACGGCGGTCATGGCCAGCTCGCGGTCGTTGGGCGGTCTGCTGTCGGCGGCGCGACCGTGCGCCGCATGGTCGACCAGGGCCGCCAGTGCTTCGAGCTTCTCGTCGCGGTCAGTGACCAGGCGTGCGGCGCCCCGGACGACCACCGAGCGATACGCCATCGAATGGTGCAGCGCCGAGCGGGCCAGCACCAGGCCGTCGATCAGCGTGGCGGTGACACAGACGGGCAGGCCCGCCGGTGTTTGCGCCGCCACCAGCATGGGCCCGCTTCCGGTAGAACCGTGCAGGTACAGCACCTCGCCGAGCCGCGCGTGGGTGGTGGGCAGCACCACCGGAGAACCCCCGTTGAGGTACCCGAGGTGACAGATCAGGGCTTCGTCGAGGATGCGGTGGACGGTGTCGCTGTCGTAGCGCGCCCGTTCCCGGTACCTGGTGGGGGTGGTGCGGGCCGTCGCTGCATAAGTCCGAGCCATCACCATTGCCTTTCGATAACGTACTAGTACATAATTAAATCTGTGACGGTACAATATCCTATTACTGGCGCCGGTGCCGAGTCGATAGCCGCCAGCATCGAAGCGGGCATCTCCGGCGGTGACTTCGCCCCGGGTTCCGCGCTACCCCCGATCCGCGAACTGGCGACCCGGCTCGCGGTGAATCCGAACACCGTCGCGGCCGCCTACCGGCTGCTGCGCGACCGCGGGGTCGTCGAGACCGCCGGGCGGCGAGGTACGCGGGTACGGGACCGGCCGGCGACGACACCGCGGTCGCTGCGCGGGCTAACTGTCCCCGCCGGCGTTCGCGACCTTTCGACCGGCAACCCGAACCCGGCGCTGCTGCCGATCGCCACCGCTCGGCTGTTGCCGCCGGCGGCACCGGTGCTCTACGGGCAGCCGCCCATCTCACCGGAGCTGGCCGGGAGCGCCCGGGCCACCCTGGCCGCCGACGGGGTGGCGGCCGAGCACCTCGCGGTGACATCGGGTGCCCTGGACGCCATCGAACGGGTCCTGACGGCCCACCTGCGTCCCGGCGACCGGGTCGCCGTCGAAGACCCCGGCTGGGCCAACCTGCTGGATCTGCTCGCGGCGCTGGGGCTGACTCCGGAGCCGGTCGGTGTCGACGACGACGGGCCGGTGGTCGCCGACCTGGCCCGGGCGCTGCGCGGCGGGGTGCGGGCGGTGGTGGTGACCAGCCGTGCCCAGAACCCGACCGGCGCGGCGACCTCGGCGCAGCGCGCCGATGAGCTGCGCACCCTGCTGGCCCAAAGCGGCAACGACGTACTGCTCATCGAAGACGATCATTGCGCCGGGGCGGCGGGGGTGCGGCTGCAGCCGCTGGCCGGCGTCGTGCGGGACTGGGCGTTCGTGCGGTCGGCAGCCAAGGCCTACGGCCCGGACCTGCGGCTGGCCGTGGTGGCCGGGGACCATCGCACGATCGAGCGGGTACACGGCCGGCAGCGGCTCGGTCCGGGTTGGGTCAGCCATTTGCTGCAGGACGTCGCGGTCGGCATGTGGCGCGACACCGCGGCGACCGAGTTGGTGGCCGAGGCGGCGGCCGTCTACGCCGACCGGCGGGCCCGGTTGTGCGCCGCGCTGGCCGACCGCGGCCTGGCCGCCCACGGCCGCTCGGGCCTCAACGTCTGGGTTCCGGTCCCCGACGAGTCGGTGGCGATCACGCGGTTATTCGCCGCGGGCTGGGCCGCGGCCCCGGGCAGCCGGTTCCGGATCGGCAGCGCACCGGGCATCCGTGTCACCATCGCTGATCTGGCCGCCGCCGAGATCGAACCGCTGGCAGGCGCCATAGCCGCTGCGGTAGGCGCTGCCGGCAATGCGAGCATCTGACGAGCACAGACACGGTGACATCACCGCTCACGATCAACGGGGTCCCGCGTGTCCGCTGGCATAATGAGATCAGCGTCACAAGGAGGCTCGCATGGGCCAGCTGCCTGGCTTCACCGGTCCGACGGTCGATCCCGAACCCGTGCAGCTGATCGGTCCCGACGGCGCACCGACCGCCGAGGCCCGCCACAGCCGGGATCTGCCGGAGGAAACCCTGTGCTGGCTTTACGAGTTGATGGTGCTCACCCGCGAGCTGGACACCGAACTTGTCAACCTGCAGCGGCAGGGAGAACTCGCGCTGTATGCCTCGTGCCGTGGCCAGGAGGCGGCCCAGGTGGGCGCCACCGCATGCCTGCGCAAAACCGACTGGCTGTTCCCGCAATACCGTGAGCTGGGGGTGTTCATCACCCGTGGAATCCCGGCTTGGCACGTCGCGGCCGCCTGGCGCGGAACCTGGCACGGCGGGCTGGATTTCACCGCGAAATGCTGTGCGCCGATCTCGGTTCCGATCGGAACCCAGGCGCTGCACGCGGTGGGCGCCGCCATGGGGGCGCAACGCCTCGGCGAGGAATCGGTCACCGTCGCGTTCGTCGGCGACGGCGCCACCAGTGAGGGTGACGTACACGAGGCGCTGAACTTCGCCGCGGTGTTCGCCGCCCCGTGCGTGTTCTTCGTGCAGAACAACCAGTGGGCGATCTCGGTGCCGCTGCACCGGCAGACCGCCGCGCCGTCGCTGGCCCACAAGGCGATCGGCTACGGCATGCCGGGAATCCGGGTGGACGGCAATGATCCGCTGGCCTGCTATGCGGTGATGGCCGAGGCCGTCGAGCGGGCCCGAACCGGTGGCGGGCCGACCCTGGTCGAGGCCGTCACCTACCGGCTCGGCCCGCACACCACCTCCGACGATCCGACCCGCTACCGCAGCAGCGCCGAACTCGACCGCTGGACCGCACTCGACCCGATCCCGCGCTACCGCAGCTACCTGCGCAACACCGGTGTGTGGTCGCAGCGCCTCGAGGACCGGGTTGCCGCCCGGGCGCGGCGGCTGCGCACCGAACTGCGGGAAGCGACGGTGGGCGCCGCCGACGTCGACATCGGCGAGGCGTTCACCGCGGTGTACGCCGACATCACCCCGGACCTGCAGCAGCAGCGCCATCAGCTGCGCGCCGAGCTGGCCAGGGAGCGCTGATGACCCAGATCCTCGAACCGCCGACCCGCTCACCGAACCCGATCCCGGCAGCGGGGCCGCACCCGGCCACCGAACAGCTGACCATGGTGGCCGCGCTCAACCGGGCGTTGCACGATGCGATGGAGGCCGATCCCAAGGTCCTGGTGTTCGGCACCGATGTCGGCGTGCAGGGCGGAGTGTTCCGGGTGACCGAGGGGTTGACCGAAACCTTTGGTGAGCAACGTTGTTTCGACACCCCGCTGGCCGAGTCCGCGGTGATCGGCATCGCAGTCGGGCTGGCGATCCGCGGCTTTGTTCCGGTGCCGGAGATCCAGTTCGACGGGTTCAGCTACCCGGCGCTGGACCAAGTGGTCTCCCACCTGGCCAAGTACCGGAGTCGAACCCGCGGCGCGGTTTCGATGCCGGTCACCGTGCGGATTCCATCGTTCGGCGGAATCGGTGCGGCCGAACATCATTCGGAATCCACCGAGACCTACTGGGCGCACACCGCCGGACTGAAGGTGGTGGTGCCCGCCGACCCGTCGGACGCCTACTGGCTGCTGCGGCATGCCATCGCCGCACCGGACCCGGTGATCTTCCTGGAGCCGAAACGGCGGTACTGGGCTCGCGGCGCCGTCGACACCGAGCGTCCCGGCCCGGGCATCGGTTGCGCCGCGGTGCGCCGGTCCGGCACCGACGTCACCGTGCTGACCTACGGCGGCGGGGTGGCCACCGCGCTGGCTGCGGCTGAAATTGCTGCGCAGCAACATGGCTGGAGCCTGGAGGTGGTCGACCTGCGCTCGCTGGTGCCGCTCGACTTCGAGACCGTCACGGCGTCGGTCCGCCACACCGGGCGATGCGTGGTGCTGCACGAGGGCCCGCGCAACCTCGGCTACGGCGCCGAACTGGCCGCGCGAATCCAGGAAGAGATGTTCTACGAGCTGGAGGCGCCGGTGTTGCGCGCCACCGGATTCGACACGCCCTACCCGCCGGCCCGGCTGGAACGGCTCTGGCTGCCGGGCCCGGATCGGCTGCTGGACCGCGTCGAGCGGGTGCTGGAGTTGCCGTGAGCACCGAGCCGACGAAGACCTTCGCGGTCCCCGACCTCGGTGAGGGGCTCGAGGAGGTGACGGTGACCGGCTGGAATGTCGCCGTCGGTGACCAGGTGGAACTCAATCAGGTGCTGTGCACGGTGGAGACGGCCAAAGCCGAAGTGGAGATCCCCAGCCCGTATGCCGGCCGGGTCGTCGAACTCGGCGGCGCCGAAGGCGACGTGCTCGCCGTCGGGGCACCGTTGCTGCGCATCGACACGGCGGGCGAACCTGCCGATGCCGTTGAAGCGGGCCCACCGGTGCGCAAGCCGGTGCTGGTCGGCTACGGCGCCGACGACGCCTTCGATACCAGCCGCCGCACCTGCGCCACCACCGGACGGCCCAAAGCCAAGCCGGGCGCCCGCAAGCTCGCCGCCGAACTGGGCGTCGACCTGGGCGGCGTGCCACCCGGGCCGGGCGGGGTGATCACCACCGACGGCGTGCTGGCGGCCGCCGCCGGCGGGCGCTCCGGGGATGAGTCACGCCCGGTCACCGGGGTCCAAGCCGCGATGGCCGAGCGAATGGCTCTGTCGCGCAGCAGGATTCCGGATGCACACGCCAGCGTGCAGGTCGACTGCGGTAACCTGCTGGCGCTGCGGGACCGGCTGGCGGCCGGCGATGCGCTCGTCACCCCGTTCGTGCTGACATTGCGGTTGCTGATCGTCGCCCTGACCCGCTACCCGGGGCTCAACGCGACTTGGGTCGACGCACCGGAGGGCCCGCAGGTCCGCACCCACCGCGCCATACACCTCGGCTTCGGCGTGGCCGCCCCCCGCGGCCTGCTGGTTCCGGTGGTGTTCGACGCGCACCGTAAAACCACCCGGGAACTCGCCGACGCCGTGGCTCGGCTCATCGACGGCGCCCGAGCCGGCAGCCTGCGACCCGCCGAACTGCAGGGCTCGACGTTCACCGTCTCCAACTTCGGCGCACTCGGCATCGACGACGGGGTGCCGGTGATCAACTACCCGGAGGCGGCCATCCTGGGCATGGGTTCGCTGAAACCGCGGCCGGCGGCAGTCGGCGACACCGTCGTCGTGCGGCCGCAGATGCCGTTGACGTGTGCCTTCGACCACCGTGTCGCCGACGGCGCGCAGGTTGCCGAATTCCTTTGTGCGTTGCGTGATCTGATCGAGCATCCTGATAGCGCACTGCTGGATCTGTAGCCGGGAGGAACGCTACCTTCGCCGTGCCGCGGCCAGCCGGGCGGCGAACTCCGCGGATTCGACGGTCGCCGCCTGTGGACCCAATTCGGTCTGCTTGGCGAACTCGTGCTGGTCGCCCTCGACCGCGCCGGGACTGGCGGTGGCGCGCATCGTTGCCTTGGTGGCCAGCACCACCTCCCGCGGCGCCGACGCGGGTCCGGCGGCCAGCGTCATCGCCGCGGCGACCGGGTCGTCGGCGGCCTGCAGCGCCAGCCCGTGACGCACCGCGGCCTCGGCGTCGAAACGCATGCCGAACAACAGTGCGGCCCGGGCCACCTGCGGCCCGACCGCCCGATGCAGCATCCAGGTGGCACCGCCGCCGGGGTGCAGGCCCAGCTGCTGGAAGCGGGTATCAAAGAGTGCTGCCGGCCCGGCGATCCGCACGTCGGCCGCCAGCGCCAGGTTCAGCCCGGCGCCCACGGCGGCGCCGTTGACCGCGGCGATGGTGGGCAGCGTGCACTGCGCGACCGCCATGAAGCCGTCGTAGAGCGCCAGCAGCCCGTCCTCGGTGGCGCTACCCAGTGCGGAAAGATCCGCGCCGGCGCAGAACGCCCGGCCCGCGCCGGTGACGATCACCGCGTGCACGCCGGGATCGGCTTCGGCGCGTTGCACAGCGGCCCGCAGCTGCGCCGACATCGCGCCGGTGACCGCGTTGCGGCGGTCGGGATCGTTGACGGTCACCAGCGCCACGCGGTCGCAGACGCTGAATAAGACGAGGTCGGAGTGTGTCATCGACGATGACGTTATCCGGTGGGAAACACCTCAGGCCACCCACGCGATGATCAGGGCCGACACCAGCAGCAGCACCATCATGCCGACGGTGTAGATGATGATCGTACGTTCGTGGCTCATGGGCTCACCTTTCCTGATTTACCCGGTATCTTCGCCGGTCGTCAGCGCAATGTCACGCGGGAAGGCGCTTCGAGCGCATCAGCCGACGTCATACACCGGCTACTGCGCCCCCGGCAGGACTCGAACCTGCGACCACAAGATTAGAAGTCATGTGCTCTATCCACCTGAGCTACGGAGGCAACACCGTCCAGCTTATCGACTGCTGGCCGCTGATCGGCGGCGACCGAACAATGCCGCGGCGGCTGTTCCCGATTCACCCGGCCAGCAGACTATTTCGTTTGCCGACCGGGCTCTGGACCTGGAATCCGTTGACGGGTCGCGGGACGGACACGATGTCGGTGCTGATCGCGGCCTGTCGAACAACCAACACAGTTGTTCGACATGCTTTAGCGTTGAATAGAGTCCGTGAAAAATGTGAATCAGGAGGGGCGTGTGGTGTTGGCAGCGGCGGTACGCCGGGCAGGGTCGGCCCGGAAACCGGGGTCGGGAGCCCCGCGTGGCTGAACTCTTCGACGCCGCGGGCCTGCCCACCGAACTCGGTGCCGTCGACTACCTGCTGCACCGGGGAGAGGCCAATCCGCGGACCCGCTCGGGGATCATGGGTCTGGAGTTGCTCGACACCACTCCGGACTGGGATC
>CAYNJD010000033.1:10692-16574 GCA_964397355.1 uncultured Mycobacterium sp.
ACCCGCTCGGGGATCATGGGTCTGGAGTTGCTCGACACCACTCCGGACTGGGATCGCTTCCGGGGCCTGTTCGAGAATGTCTCCCGGCGTGTGCTGCGGCTGCGGCAGAAGGTGGTGGTGCCGACGCTGCCGACGGCCTCCCCGCGCTGGGTGGTCGACCCCGACTTCAACCTGGACTTCCACGTCAGGCGGGTCCGGGTGCCCGAGCCCGGGGGCCTGCGCGAGGTGCTCGACCTGGCAGAGGTGAGCCTGCAGTCACCGTTGGACATCCAGCGCCCGCTGTGGGCGGCGACGCTGGTGGAGGGGCTCGCGGAGGGTCGGGCGGCCACCCTGTTGCATCTGAGCCACGCGGTGACCGACGGTGTCGGCGGCGCCGAGATGTTCGGCCAGATCTACGACCTGGAACGCGACCCGCCCGCCCGTTCGATGCCGCCGCAGCCGGTGCCGCAGGACCTGTCGTCGAACGACCTGATGCGCGACGGCATCAACCATCTGCCGGCCGCGATGATCGGCGGCACCCGCGACGCGTTGATCGGGGTGTTGTCGCTGGCGACCCGCACGGTGCGCGACCCGTTGTCGGCGGTATCCGGCGTCATCGGCTACGCGCGGTCCGGCGCACGGGTGATGCGCCAGGCCGCCGAACCGTCGCCGCTGCTGCGGCGGCGCAGCCTGAGCAGCCGCACCCAGGCGCTCGACATCCGGTTGGGGGATCTGCACCGGGCGGCCAAGGCCGGCGGCGGATCGATCAACGACGCCTACCTGGCGGCCTTGTCCGGCGCGCTGGGGCGCTACCACCGGGCATTGGGTGTACCGATCGCCACATTGCCGATGGCGATCCCGGTGAACCTGCGCGCCGAAGCCGATCCCGCCGGCGGCAACCGGTTCACCGGGGTGAACCTGGCTGCCCCGGTCGGGGTCGCCGACCCGGTGGAGCGGATGAAGCGGATCCGCGCCCAGATGACCCAGCGGCGCGAAGAGCCCGCGATGGACGTGATCGGCTCCATCGCGCCGGTACTGAGCGTTTTCCCGACTCCGGTGCTGGAAAAGATGACCGAGTCGATCGTCGGCGCGGACGTGCAGGCCAGCAACGTGGCGTTCTATCCCGGCGACACCTATATCGCCGGGGCGAAAGTGCTGCGGCACTACGGAATCGGGCCGCTTCCCGGGGTGGCGATGATGGTGGTGCTGATCTCACGCGGTGGTGAGTGCACCATCACGGTGCGCTACGACCGGGCCGCGGTCCGCGACGAGAAGCTGTTCACGACCTGCCTGGTGCAGGGATTCGACGAGGTCCTGGCGCTCGCCGGTGACCCGGCGCCGCGCTGTGTGGCGGCCTCGTTCGACGCGGGTGCGCAATCATGACCGACGACCGCACCTCGCCGCCGCGTGACATGCGACTGCCCGGCTCGGTGGCCGAGATCGCGGCCAGTCCGCCCGGCCCCCAGATCGGCGCGTTCTTCGATCTCGACGGCACCCTGGTGGCCGGCTTCACCGCCGTCATCCTGACCCGGGAGCGGGTCCGCAGCCGGGACATGGGGTTGGGGGAGTTGATCGGCATGATCCAGGCCGGGCTCAACCACCAACTGGGCCGCATCGAGTTCGAAGAGCTCATCACCAAGGCGTCGTCGGCGTTGCGGGGGCGTTCGATCAGTGACCTCGACGAGATCGGTGAGCGACTGTTCGTCCAGAAGATCGCGGGGCGCATCTACCCGGAGATGCGCGAACTGGTGCGCGCCCACCAGGCGCGCGGGCACACCGTGGTGCTCAGTTCCTCGGCACTGACCATCCAGGTCGAGCCGGTGGCCCGGTTCCTCGGTATCACCAATACCCTCACCAACGCCTTCGTGACCGATGACGATGGCGTGCTCACCGGCGACGTGGTGGAACCGATCCTGTGGGGCCCCGGAAAGGCCGCCGCGGTGCAGAAGTTCGCCGCCGAGCACGACATCGACCTGCAGGACAGTTACTTCTACGCCGACGGCGACGAGGACGTCGCGTTGATGCATCTGGTCGGCAACCCGAGACCCACCAACCCCGAGGGCAAGATGGCCTCGGTCGCCCGCAAGCGCGGCTGGCCGATCCTGCAATTCTCCAGCCGCGGCACCGGTCTCATCGGCCAGCTGCGGAATCTGGCCGGACTCACCTCGATGGTGCCGGTGGGTGCGGGCGCGATCGGGCTGGGCCTGTTGAGCGGCAGCCGGCGCCGGGGCGTCAACTTCTTTACGACGTTTTTCCCGCAGCTGCTGCTGAGCCTCAATGGCGTGCGGCTCAACGTGATCGGCAAAGAGAACCTGACGGCAACCCGGCCGGCGGTGTTCATCTTCAACCATCGCAACCAGGTCGACCCGGTCATCACCGCATCGCTGGTGCGTGACAACTGGATCAGCGTCGGTAAACGGGAGCTGGCCAGCGACCCGATCGCCGGACCGCTGGGAAAGCTCACCGAGATGGTGTTCATCGACCGGGACGATGCGGCGGCCGCCGTGGAGTCGCTGCACGACGTCGAGGAACGCGCCAAGCGGGGGCTGTCGGTGGTGATCGCCCCGGAGGGCACCCGGGTCGACACCACCGGAGTGGGGCCCTTCAAGAAAGGCCCGTTCCGGATAGCGATGGCGGCCGGTATTCCGATCGTGCCGATCGTGATCCGCAACGCCGAGGTCGTCGCTGCCCGTGACTCGATGACCGCCAACCCCGGCACCGTGGATGTCGCGGTGTTCCCGGCGATCCCGGTGGACGATTGGACGGTCGACAACCTGGCCGATCGGATCGCGGAAGTCCGGCAGTTGTACCTGGACACCCTGGCCGACTGGCCGGTCGATGAGCTGCCGGAGTTCAAGCCGGCCCGCCGGTCCGGGACAGCCGCCAAGAAGAAGGCTGCCAAGAAGACACCGGACAAGAAGCCGGCCGCCAAACGGGCGCCGGCCAAGAAAACCCCGGCCGCGCGACGTGCCGCAGGCCCGAAAGGCAGGCAGTGACAACATCACCGGCCACCGACTCTCCGGCGTCCACCGCGACCGGCGATACGCTGGTGCTGGCGTTCGTATCGTCGCCGGTGGAGGCTGGCCTGATCCGGGAATGGCTGGACCGGTACCGCGACTCGCGGCCGGATGTCCGCACCGAACTGCTGCAACTCGACCCGGCCGACCGGCCGCCCGCAGCGATGGCCCGGCTGGTCGGCCAGTTGGAACGCGACGAGCAGCGGTCGATCCTGCCGGTGCGGGTGTTCTGGATGCCGCGCGCCGAAGCCTCGGCGCTGTCGCGGATTGCCGCGTTGCTGCCCGGCCGCAACCCCTACCGGCCCAGTGAACGACAGCAGCGGCACATCGTGCGCACCGAGTCGGGCTTGGCCCGGGTGGTATCCGGTGAGCCGGCCAGCGTCGCCGAACTGCGGCAGCAGTGGACCGAGAACACCGTCGCCGACAACCCGCGAGACTTCGCGCACTTCGTCACCCGCCGGGCGGTGCTGGCGCTCGAGCGCGCCGAATACCGGATTCTGGGTCCGCAGTACAAGTCGCCGCGGCTGGTGAAGCCGGAGATCTTGGCCTCCACCCGGTTTCGCGATGGATTGAAGGCCATTCCGGGTGCCACGCTCGAAGAGGCCGGCAAGATGCTCGACGAGCTGTCCACCGGCTGGAGCCGGGTGTCGGTCGACCTGGTCGGCGTACTGACCAGGATGCTCAGTCGCGGGTTCGACCCCGACATCGACTACGACGAGTATCAGGTCGCCGCGCTGCGCACCGCCCTGGAGAACCACCCCGCGGTGCTGCTGTTCTCCCACCGCTCCTACATCGACGGCGCCGTCATGCCGGTGGCCATGGCCGAGAACCGGCTGCCGCCGGTTCACGTGGTCGCCGGGATCAACCTGTCGTTCGGGGTGATGGGTCCGTTGCTGCGCCGCTCCGGCGTCATCTTCATCCGGCGCAGCATCGGCGACAACCCGCTCTACAAGTACGTGCTCAAGGAGTACGTCGGCTATGTGATGGAGAAGCGGTTCAACCTGAGCTGGTCCATCGAGGGCACCCGCTCGCGCACCGGCAAGATGCTTCCCCCCAAGCTCGGGCTGATGACCTATGTCGCCGACGCCTACCTGGATAACCGCACCGAAGACGTTCTACTGCAAGGTGTTTCGATCAGCTTCGACCAACTGCACGAGACGGCCGAATACGCTGCGTATGCCCGCGGCGGGGAGAAGACGCCGGAGGGATTCGGCTGGCTGTACCGGTTCATCAAGGCGCAGGGCGAACGCAACTACGGCAAGATCTACGTGCGTTTCCCCGAGGCGGTCTCGATGCGCCAGTATCTCGGTTCGCCAGACGGTTCGACCACGATGGATCCCGACGCCAAGCGGCTGGCCATGCAGAAGATGGCGATCGAGGTGGCATGGCGGATTCAGCGTGTCACCCCGATCAGCGCCACCGGCTTGGTGTCGGCGCTGTTGTTGACCACCCACGGGCTGGCGTTGACGCTGGAGCAGATCCACCACTCGCTGCAGGACGGCTTGGACTACCTGGAACGCAAGCAGACGCCGATCTCCACCAGTGCGCTGCGGTTGCGCAGCCGGGAGGGGGTGCGGGCGGCGGTGGACACGCTGTCCAACGGGCATCCGGTCACCCGCGTCGACGGTGGGCGGGAGTCGGTGTGGCGCATCGCCCCCGAAGACGAGCACGCCGCATCGTTCTACCGCAACTCGGTGATCCACGCCTTCCTGGAGACCTCGATCGTCGAGTTGGCCCTGGCCCACGCCGGCCGCGGCGAAGGCGACCGGCTCGACGCGTTCTGGACCCAGGCGATGCGGCTGCGGGACCTGCTCAAGTTCGACTTCTACTTCGCCGACTCGGCCTCCTTCCGCGACAACATCGCCGAGGAGATGTCCTGGTTCACCGATTGGGAGTCCCGCGTGGCCGCCGGCGGCGCCGAGATCGACGGGATCCTGTCGGAGAAGAAGCCGGTGATGTCCGACGTCATGCTGCGAGTGTTCTTCGAGGCCTACGAGATCGTCGCCGACGTACTCTGCGATGCGCCGGCCGACATCGGGGAGAAGGAGATGACCCAGTTGGCGTTGGGCGTCGGCCGCCAGTATGTGGCGCAGGGCAGGATCCGCAGCAGCGAGTCGGTGTCCACCCTGCTGTTCGCAACGGCACGCCAGGTGGTCGCCGACCAGGGGTTGTTGGAGAACACCCCGGATCTGCCGCAACGCCGCGCCGCGTTTAGGGCCGAACTGCGGCACATCCTCAAGGATTCCGACCACATCGCCCGGATCGCCCGCAGGGAGTTCTTCGCCAGAGACGCCGAGGCGCGGCGGATTCGGCAGGCCCGCGGCGAGCGATAGCGCCGCGCCGCCTCGATAGGAGGCGTTTCAGGAGCGCACCATACGCTGGTGGCCATGACGGCGACTCCCGCGACCCGCAGCCGCCCGGCGAGGTTCATGCCGGTGCTGGCCGGGGTGGCGATCCTGGCCGGGTGCACCGCCGCCGGGATCGCGGCGCTGTCGCTGGCCGATGCGCTGACCGCGACGGGGCTGCCCGATCCGGGCCGGGTGACCACGCTGGGCCTGCCCTTCGTGCGGGCGGCCGGTGAGATCGCGGCGGTGCTGGCCGTGGGTTCGTTTCTGCTGGCCGCATTTCTGGTGCCGCCGCAGTCCAGCGGCGTGCTCGATGTCGCCGGCTACCGGGCGTTGCGGCTGGGCACGGTGGCGTCGGGGGCCTGGGCGGTGTGTGCGGCGCTGCTGGTGCCGCTGACGATCTCCGATGTCTCCGGGCACCCGCTGACCGAGCTTCTCGATCCGGTGACGACGTGGTCGCTGGCCGGTCTGATCGACACCGCGTCCGCGTGGCGGTGGACCGCGCTGCTGGCCGCCGCGCTGACCCTGCTGAGCCTGCCGG
>CAYNJD010000034.1:0-16395 GCA_964397355.1 uncultured Mycobacterium sp.
GAACCGGATCGGTGGTCACCGCGGCGGGGCTGGTGTTCGCGTTCACCATGATGTCGATGGCGGTCAGCGACCTGTACTCGATAGGCCAGGCCGGCAGCACGATCGGCCTCGGTTTGTTGTTCGACACCCTGATCGTGCGGTCGTTTTTGACCCCGTCGATCGCGGCATTACTCGGCCGGTGGTTCTGGTGGCCCAGAACGGTCCAGCCAGTGCGCTCGCGGCAGACCGCACCGCCTCGCGCGACCGCGGACCGGCCGGCAACCACCCCGGTGCCGGCGAGCGCGGAATCACGCTAGGGCATTGCCGGGCCGCCGGCGAGGCCGGTCAGCGTCGCCGCACCGGTCCCTCGACCGGCAAGGCTCCGAAATCCATTGCCTCCCCTTATGTCCTGGGCGGCAACCGAGCCGACGAGTCTGGAGGGGTCTGCGCTGTCCACCCGCTGGGTGTCAGCGCGAATCCAGCGCACCCGAGAGGTATTGCTCGCGGCACGCCGTGCGCCCGAGTTTGCCGCTGGTGGTGCGCGGGATCGCGCCGGCGGGCACGAACCGCACATCGGCAGCCGACAGCCCGTGCACCCGCGCCACCGCCGCGCGGATCGCCGCGACCGCCGGTGCCGGATCCTTCCGCCCGGTTCCGGTGGCACGCTCGGCGACGATCACCAGCCGCTCGACGTCATCTCCTGCAACCGTGAACGCCACCACGTAGCCGCTGCGGACCATCGAAGACGCCTGCGCCACGGTGTCCTCGATATCGTGCGGATAGTGGCTGCGGCCCTCGATGCTCATCAGGTCCACGGTTCGTCCGGTCACGTAGAGCTCTCCGTCGAGATAGAACCCCAGATCGCCGGTGCGCAGCCAGGTGCCCTCGACGGGTGCCCCCTCGGCGTGACTGCCGTGGGCCAGCCGTGAGGTCAGCCGGGCGCCGAACACCCGCCGGGTCTCCTCGGGACGACCCCAGTAGCCGGCGGTCACGTTGTCGCCGTGCAGCCAGATCTCCCCGATACGACCGTCGGGCAGCTCCTCGCCGGCGTCGACGATCACCGCCCGCAGGCTGCGCGCGACCCGGCCGCACGACACCTGGGCCACCGCATCCGCAGCGTCGGCCGCCACCGGCGACGCGACACCCGCGCCGAGCCCCTCGCGGCTCACATACAGCACGCTCGCCTCGGCGTCGGGGTCGATGGTCGCCACGAACAGCGTAGCCTCGGCGATCCCGTAGGACGGTTTGATCGCGGTGCGCGGTAAGCCGTACCGGCCGAACGCCTCGGTGAATGCCGCGATCGCAGGCATACTGACCGGCTCGGACCCGACGATCATCACCACGTTCGACAGGTCGATGTCGGCACCCGGGCCGGGCAGACCGCGCTGGGCGGTGAGCTCGTAGGCGAAGTTCGGTGCCGCGGTGACCACCCGGCCGCGCCGCGATGCGTCCGACAGCGCGTTGATCCAGCGCTGCGGCCGGCGGATGAACGCGGTCGGCGAGATCAATGTGGAGTGCCCGCCGTAGACCGCGGGAAATCCGATCATCGACAGGCCCATGTCGTGGTAGAGCGGTAACCAGCTGAGCCCGTGGGTGTTTCGATCCAACATGTCGATCGACAGGATCATCTGCAGCAGGTTGGTGCCCACCGACCGGTGCGTCACCTGCACCCCGACCGGGGGCCGAGTGGTGCCCGAGGTGTACTGCAGGTGCGACACCGCGTCGACGTCGAGGTCCACGGGCACGAATCCGGCTGCGGCCGAGTCCGGGATCTCGTCGATCGCGAGGACGCGGGGGCGCAACCGCTGCGGCAGCGTACCCAGGAAATCCTCGACGACGTGGCGCACCGCTGCGGTGGTCAGGACGACCGCCGGAGCCGAGTCGCGCAGCGCGGTGTCGAGTCGCTCACTGTGCCCCGGCAGTTCGGGGGCGAACAGTGGCACCGCGATCGTTCCGCACTTGACCGCCGCATAGAACCCGGCGACGTAGTCGAGCCCCTGGGGCGCCAGGATCGCCACCCGGTCACCGGGGACGGCGGCCTGTTGCAGCCGGGCGCCGATGGCCCGCAGCCGCTCGCCGAGCTGGGTCCAGGTCAGTTCGATCGCGCGGCCTTCGACCGGACCGGTGTAGTCGAGGTAGCGAAAGGCCACCGCGTCCCCGACGTTGGCGATGTTTCGGTCGATCAGCGAAATCAGCGTGTCGCCCGGCGGCAACACGATGCCACCGTCGGCGTCCAGGCACTCCTCGATCTGGATCAGGCCCTTGAATGCCGCCGCCTGCTGATCCATGCCCCGCATTCTAAGTGGCCGCACGACGGCGCCCGGAGGCGTCCGCCGCCTGCTGTCAGCCGCCGCGAGGGCAAAGGGCGTCCATCGCAAGGGAGTTGGGCGCAGTTTTCATCGATCTTCGGCCCGCCGCCGACGAGTCACATGGCCGGTTCGTACAGCGCCAGACTCAAGAATGCGTACCCCATGCAGATCAGCAGGTTCAGCGCCGCGAGCATCAAACCGGCCACGATCAGCGCGTGAACCAGCCGGCGCCGGTTGCGCTGCGCCCGCGCCGACCGTTGCTCGCGCTTGAGCGCGGTCGCGGCGAGCGCGAACGCGTAGTCGATCGACTCGGCGCCCACCATGGGTGCGCCGGCCATCACCTCCCGCAACCGGGCGGCCGGGATCTGGACGCCGACGCCGGCGAAGCTGCGACTCATCCGCCGCGCCCCCCACCGGCCGACCGGTCGATCCGCCGGAGCAAACCGCTGCGGCGGCTGTCCCCAGGGGCTGCCCCACCGGTCCGACCGGGCCGTCATAACTGCTCACCATAGCCACGAACGCGGCCGAATCCACTGCCTTCGGGCAAGTTCGACGGTCCCGTCAGCGGCGTGCGGAAGATGTATGGCAAAACTGCGCTATCGCACAGCGAGCGGCGGCACAATACGTGGGAGTAACACGTGTTAACCGGGGCGAACAGGAGCGCAATTCCATGACGACCATCGAGACGAACACGACAGCGAGTGCACCGGTCGAACGAGACGTCGAGGCCGATGTCGCCGCGACCCAACGGTACTTCGACAGCCCGCGTTTCGAAGGCATCACCCGGCTCTACACGGCCCGCCAGGTCGTCGAGCAACGCGGCACCATCGCCGCCGACTACATCGTGGCCCGTGAGGCCGCGACGGCGTTCTACGCACGGCTGCGCGAACTGTTCGCCGAGCACAAGAGCATCACCACCTTCGGCCCGTACTCGCCCGGTCAGGCGGTGGTGATGAAGCGGGTCGGTATCGAGGGCATCTACCTGGGCGGCTGGGCGACCTCGGCCAAGGGGTCGATCACCGAAGACCCGGGCCCCGACCTCGCCAGCTACCCGCTGAGCCAGGTGCCCGAAGAAGCGGCCGGGCTGGTGCGCGCACTGCTCACCGCCGACCGCAATCAGCAGTATCTGCGCCTGCAGATGACCGAAGAACAGCGCGCCGCCACCCCCGCCGTCGACTACCGGCCGTTCATCATCGCCGATGCCGACACCGGCCACGGCGGTGATCCACACGTGCGCAACCTGATTCGGCGATTCGTGGAAGCCGGTGTGCCCGGGTACCACATCGAGGACCAGCGGCCCGGCACCAAGAAGTGCGGGCACCAGGGCGGCAAGGTGCTGGTGCCCTCCGATGAGCAGATCAAGCGGCTGAACACCGCACGGTTCCAGCTGGACATGATGGGCGTGCCCGGCATCATCGTCGCGCGTACCGATGCCGAGGCGGCCAACCTGATCGACAGCCGCGCCGACGAACGCGACCAGCCGTTCATCCTGGGCACCACCAACCTGAGCATCCCGTCCTACAAGGCCTGCTTCCTGGCGATGACGCGGCGCCTCTACGAGTCCGGGATCCGCGAGATCAACGGCCACCTGCTCTACGCCCTGCCCGACGGCGAGTACGCCGCGGCCGACGCCTGGCTGGAACGCAGCGGCATCACTGCGCTGATCTCCCAGGCCGCCGAAGGCTGGCGCGGCGATGGACGGCAATCGCTGGACGCGCTCTACGACGACATCGAGTCGAAGTTCGTCGAGGCCTGGCAGAACGACGCCGGGCTGATGACCTACAGCGAGGCGGTCGCCGAAATGCTGGAGTTCGCCGAACGCGAAGGCGACCCGCGCGACATGAGCGCCGCGCAGTGGCGTGAATTCTCTGCCCGCGCACCGTTTTACACCGCCCGTGAAAAGGCCGCGGAGCTCCACGCCGACCCCGGCTGGGACTGCGAACGCGCCAAAACGCCCGAAGGCTACTTCCAGGTGCGCGGCGGCATCCCGTATGCGATCGCCAAGTCGCTGGCCGCCGCGCCGTTCGCCGACCTGCTGTGGATGGAGACCAAGACCGCCGATCTCGACGACGCCCGTGAGTTCGCCGAGGCCATCCACGCCGTGTACCCCGACCAGATGCTCGCCTACAACCTGTCCCCGTCGTTCAACTGGGACACCACCGGTATGACCGACGAGCAGATGCGGGCCTTCCCCGCCGAACTGGGCAAACTGGGTTTCGTCTTCAACTTCATCACCTACGGCGGACACCAGGTCGACGGGGTGGCCTCCGAGGAGTTCGCCGGCACCCTGCTGCAGGACGGCATGCTGGCCCTGGCCCGGCTGCAACGCAAGATGCGGCTGGTCGAGTCGCCCTACCGGACGCCGCAGACGCTGGTGGGCGGGCCGCGCAGCGACGCCGCGCTGGCCGCCTCGTCCGGCCGTACCGCCACCACCAAGGCGATGGGCGCCGGCTCCACCCAGCATCAGCACCTGGTGCAGACCGAGGTCCCCAAGAAGCTGCTGGAGGAGTGGCTGGCGCTGTGGGCCGAGCACTACCAGCTCAGCGAGAAGCTGCGGGTGCAGTTGCGCCCCACCCGCCCCGGCTCGGACGTGCTCGAACTCGGGATCTACGGCGACGACGACGAGAAGTTCGCCAATGTGATCGTCGACCCGATCAAGGACCGCCACGGCCGCAGCATCCTGACGGTGCGCGACCAGAACACCTTCGCCGAGAAGTTCCGGCAGAAGCGGCTGATGACATTGATCCATCTGTGGCTGGTCAACCGGTTCAAGGCCGCGGCAGTGCACTATGTCACGCCCACCCAGGACAACCTGTATCAGACCGAGAAGATGAAGGAGCACGGCATCTTCAGCAGCGTGCACCAGGAGGTCGGCGAGATCATCGTCGCCGACGTGAACCAGCCGCGCATCGATGAACTGCTGGCATCCGACCGGGTGGCGCTGAACAACCTGATCAACAAGGAGGACTAGCTGCTCACGCGCGCACTCGGCTACTCCGGCCAGCTGTTGGCCAGGATGGTCTCGACGAAGTCGCCACGGACGAATGACGGATCGTAGTGCGCGAGAACGTCGGCGTTGACCGTGCCGAACGTGCTGTCGGGGCGGTGCTTGACGCCCTCGGTGAAGGCCTGCAGGATGCGGCGTTTGAAGTCGGGGCGCGGATGCGCGGCGGTCACCGCGGCGAGCAGATCCGCGGGCAGGTCGTCACGGCCGATGCCCAGCACATCCGTCTCGACACCGGCGGTGACCAAGGCGATCTCGGGGTCGAGGAACTCCGGAACGCCCGGCGTGGTGTGCAGCGCGATGCCCAACCACACCTTGCGGGCATCGGATTCGTCGACGCCGCGCTGCAGTAGGAAGTCGCGGGCGGCGTTGGCGCCGTCGACCTCGAAACGCAGATCGGAGTCACGGTAGCGATCGGTCAGGCCCAGATCGTGAAACATCGCCCCGGCGTAGAGCAGTTCCAAGTCCGGGGTCAACCCGCGGCGGCGCCCCTGCAGCGCCCCGAAGAAGAACACCCGGCGGGAGTGGTGAAACAGTAGCTCGTTTTCGGCGTCGCGGATGTACTCGGTCACCTCGCGCACCAGCGGGGTGTCGGGTATCGCGACGCCGGCGACGACGTCAAGTTCTCCGGTCACCGGTCTGGCTCCTTTCGCTTGTGCGACTGTGCCCATCTGATGTTCCCCAAAACGTCCACCCGGATGGTCGATGCCGGGACCCAGTCTGACTGACGAATCCGCGAGCCGTCCGTGGCTGATCGGCCATTGATCCCACAGAATGCGACATGCTTTCGCCGTCGGCCCGGTGTCGGATTCTGTGGGATGAACGGCGGAAATGACCATCGGTTGCCGGGGCGCGGTCGCAGCAGACTGATCCTGACGTTGCAGCGCCTGAGCACATGGATGCCACCGGTGTGAAAGCCTCTGAGACGACGCAGGGAGGAGCGTGCCGGTGAGCCGGACGGTGGTGCTCGTCGTCTTCGACGGCGTGAAGCTCTTGGACGTGGCCGGCCCGGCCGAGGTGTTCGCCGAAGCCAACCGATTCGGTGCCGACTATCGGCTGTCGGTCGCCTCGGTGGACGGCCGGGCGGTGCGGACCTCGGTCGGGATCCCGTTTGCGGTCACCGACCGCATCTCCTCGCTGGAGTCCGCCGACACGGTGATGGTCGCCGGCGGTGACGAATTGGTCGGCCGGCCGATCGACCCCGCGCTGGTCGAAGCCCTCAAGGCGATCGCTCCGCGCGCCCGGCGGCTGGCATCGGTGTGCACCGGTTCGTTCATCCTGGCCCGGGCCGGCCTGCTCAGCGGCCGGCGCGCCACCACCCACTGGCGCCACACCGGGCGGCTGGCCCGCGCATTCCCCGACATCGACGTCGAACCGGATGCCATCTTCGTCCGCGACGGTGACGTCTTCACCTCCGCGGGCGTGTCGTCGGGCATCGACCTGGCGCTGGCTCTGGTCGAGCAGGACTACGGCACCGAAACGGCCCGCGAGGTCGCCCGCACCCTGGTGGTGTACCTGAAACGGGCCGGTGGCCAGTCGCAGTTCTCGGTGCTCGTGGAGACCGATCCCCCGTCCGGTTCCGCACTACGGCGGGTGCTGGATTCGATCGCCGCGGAACCCGGTGCCGACCACAGCGTGAAAACACTTGCGGCCCAAGCATCGTTGAGTACGCGCCAGCTGACGCGGCTGTTCCGCTCGGAGCTCGGAGTGACCCCGGCCCGCTATGTCGAATCGGTCCGGATCGATATCGCGCGGGCCGCGCTCGACGCCGGCCACAGCGTCGGTGACACGGCGCGGCTGGCAGGTTTCGGCAGCACCGAGACGCTGCGGCGGGTGTTCGCCAACCACCTCGGCATCTCACCGAAGGCCTACCGGGACAGGTTTCGCACCGCCGCGGCCCGCTGATCTGCCGGCGCCGAGCACTAGGCCCGGATCGCGGCCACCGTGTCGGCCAGTGTCTCCCGCGGATCGCGGAACACCACACCGAGGTCGCGTTCGGCCGGCGAGTCGTCGGAGGCCGGCATCTGGGTGTAGTACTGCATGCCCGCCTCGGTGAACGGTGTGCTGATCGGTAGAATCCGCTCGGCCTGATCCAGCAGTCGCCCGGCCCAGCGCAATGCGACGTCGGGCACCGGCAGCGCGAGCATGGGCGAACCGGAGACGGCGCCCAGCAGATCCGCCAGCCGCTGCGCCGGCACCCGGTGGCCGCCGGCCATATAGCGGCGGGGGCCGCGTCCGGGCTCCAGCAACGCGAGGTGCAATGCCGCCAGGTCGCGCACGTCGACGATCAACCAGGCCGCGCCACGGCCGGGAATCACCCGCATCGCCAACGCGGCCCGCACACCCTCGCCGGCCTCGCCGAACCGGTCGCCGACCGGCGGGCCCAGCACCATGCCCGGATAGGTGACGTCAACCGGGGCGCCGGCATCCTGCAGGCCGCGCACGTAGTTCTCCTCGCGGGCTTTGGACCGGCCGTAGCCGTCGCTTCCGCCGGCCACCGGCAGGTCGGCGCGCAGCGTGCGCAGCCCCGGGTGAAACAGCGCGGTGAAGCTCGAGACGTGAATGATCGGGTCCAGCCCCAACTCGGCCGCGCCGCCGAGCACATGGTGGGCGCCTTCGGAATTGGTGGCCATCATCTGTTCGTTCTGGCGCGGATCGGTGGCGACCAGTGCGGCCGCGTGCACGACGGCGTCGCAGCCGTGAAGCGCTTGCCGCACCGAGTCGGCGTCGGTGATGTCACCGGCGACGTAGTCGGACACGTCCACGCCGAGCCGTTCGACGCTGCTGTGCAGGCCCGCCGGATTGCGGACCAGGAACCGCACCCGGTGGCCGGCGTCGCTGATCGCCTTGGCGGTCCAGCCACCGACGAAGCCGGTTCCTCCGGTGATCAACACCCGCATCGCGCTCATCTCCCAATTTTATTGGGATTCTACGGATCTGGCGCGACCGTCAGGTCCGCTTGGGTAATTGGCCGGCGATCAGCGGCACGATCTTGTCGGCCATGTAGGCGTGCCCGGCGTCGGTGGGGTGTACACCGTCGGGCCCGATGAGCTCCGGACGGCCGACGAACCATCGTTCGGCCAGCGGATCGACGAACTCCGCCCCGACGGCACGCGCCTGTTCGCCCAGGATGTCGCGGATCCGCCACACGTTGCCCGGTACGTCGTCGGTGGGCCACGGCGGGCCGATCACCAGCATCCGGGCCCCCGGTGTGATCCGGCGGGCCAGCCCCAGGGTGTCGGCGACCAACCGGGTCAACTCGCCCGGCTCGACATCCTTGTCGTTGCGGGAGCCGAAGAACACCACCAGCGCATCGTCGGGTTGCACCACCCGGGCGGTCAGGTCGCCGAACAGACCGCCCCGGTTGCCGCGCACGGCGTAGCCGGCGCCGCCCTCGGCGCCCACGTCGGCCCGGACGTACACCCCGCGACCGGCCAGGGTCTGCCACGCCCGCTCGGTCCAGTTCGCCGCACCGCGGCCGGTGTCCTCATACCCGGAGGTGTAGGAGTCGCCGATCACCGCGACCCGATTCGGCGAGGCACTGAGCGGGACCGTCTCGAGGTGGCGCGTCGAAGCGTGATCGCGGCCCAGGTGGGCGGTCCCGGCGACGACAGCGACGATGACCGCCCCGAGCGAGACGGCGAACGTCGTCACCCGACTCATCGGTCACCTCCCCCATCGGCGCGCACGAACACCGCCGCCGTGAATGCTTCAGGACACACTGACCGGTACCGCCGCGGTGCGCTCATCGGTGCGTTCGATGAGGATGTCGTCGACCGATTCGACGGCCAACGGGTCGTCGGACGGCCTGACCTGCGCAGTCTCGGCCCGCGCTCCGATCATCTTGCGCATCCAGCGACGTCCCGGCTCCTCGACGCCGTGGAACAGCAGTATCGACAGCAATGTCGCCGCCGCCAACAGGCCGCACACCATCCACTTGGCCGCGGTCGCCCCTTCCTCCAGCACGATCTCGAATTGTATTGCGGCCCAGTTCCAGGCGGTATGCACCAGCTCGTGAACCATGTACAGACAGAACGAGATCTGTCCGCCGTAGACCATCAGCCGGGTGGACAGCAGCACCGGCAGGCTGCCGGTACCGATCGCCAGCGCCATCACCAGCGGCACGAACAGCACGTCGACCAGCCCGCCGCTGTCGTAGATCCCCGAGATCGGGTGCGCGTCGAAGTAATACAGCACCCCGACGATCGCGGCGACCAGCAGCGCGGAACTGTAGCCGGCGGCGCTGCGGGCGCGGTCGCTCGGCGCCAGTTTGCGCACCGCGGCACAAGCCAGCGCGCCGGCGGTGAACTGCATGACGATGCGCGGCAACCAGCTCCACGGGGTGTAGAACTGGCCGGTGGCCAGCAACAGCAACAGCGGCGGCAGCGACGCGATGACCGCCAGCACGGCCAGGCCGCGCGCCGAGGTCACCCGCATCATCCGGTAGACCACCAGCACCAGCCCGGCGAACAACAGGTAGGCCAGCCATTCGGCGCTGATCGACCAGGCCGGCCCGTCCCAGCTCGACCCGTCGAAGAACGGCTCGAACCACAGCTGCACCAGCAGGACCTGACGCACGTAGCTCGTCGCGGTCAGCCGGCTCAGGTCCTCGGTCGGCACGTGGCCGACGTGCAGGGTGAAGATGACCCACAGCAGCGCCAGGTGCAGGGTCACCAGATAGATCGGCCACACCCGGGCCAGCCGCAGCCACAGGAAGTGCACCGTGGCGCGCGCTGAGAACACCTCCCCCATTCGTTCCAGGTAGTTCCAGGTCAGCACGAAGCCGCTGAGGATGAAGAACAGGTCGACGCCCTGGGCGCCGCGGTCGAGCACCGGGGCGAGCGCATCGCTGAAGCCGGGTGACCCCAGGCGCAGCAGCGGCCGGAAGTGAAACAGCACCACCCACACCGCGGCGATGATGCGAAGCCCGGTCAGGGCCTTGATCTCTCCGCTGCGCACAACACTCTTTCGCCGGTGGCTCCGCTGTTTCGGCTGCCTTGGGTGCGAGCCCGCCGAGGCGGCCCGGCGATCGGCGGCCACAACCCGGCAGCCGGCAGCCATCGCAGACTAGCAGCGGGACCGTCGGCGGTGAAGTTACGCGGCCGGGTGTCCTGCGACAAGAAAGGCCGCTGGTTGTGAATACTGAAGCGATGCCTCAGGAGTACCGCGTCGGCCGCGGCATCGCCGATATCACCGGCGAACCGGCTGAGTGCGGAATGCTCGGTTACGGCGTGGCCTCGCAGCAGAGCACCGGCCTGCACAACCGGCTGCGCGCGCGGGCCTTCGTGATCGTCGATGCGGCGACCGGCGCCCGGCTGCTGCTGGTCGTCGCCGAGCTGCCGTTGCTGCTGGAAAGCATTCACCACGAAGTGCTCAGCAGACTGTCGCAAAGCCACGGCGAGCTGTACACGTTCCGCAACGTGATGCTGACCGCGACGCACACCCACTGCGGTCCAGGCGGCTACGCCGATCACCGGCTCTACAACTCCAACACCGGCGGATTCCGGCCGCAGACGTTCGGCGCGATCGTCGACGGCATCTGCGAGGCCGTGGAGCGCGCACACGCCGACCTGGCGCCGGCCGGTCTGAGCCTGGCCGTCGGGCGGCTGCACGACGCCAGCAGCAACCGCTCACCGTCGGCGTTCGCCCGCAACCCGGCGGCCGACCGCGCCCACTTCCCGGACGGCATCGACCCGCAGACCACACTGTTGCGCATCGAACGCGACGGCCGGCTGGTGGGCGCGGTGAACTGGTTCGCCACCCACGGCACGTCCATGACCAACCGCAACACCTTGATCAGCGGCGACAACAAGGGATACGCCGCCTACCAGGTGGAGCGCCTCGACCACCACGTCGACTACCTGGCCCCCGGACCGCCGGACTTCATCGCGGCCTTCGCCCAGACCAACAGCGGCGACATGTCGCCCAATCTGCACCATCGGCCCGGCAGCGGACCCACCGAGGACGAGTTCGAGAACACCCGCATCATCGGGGCCCGCCAGGCCGCGGCGGCCACCGAACTGACGACCGGGCACGGCAATGCGCTGACCGGCGGTCTCGACGCGCTGGCCACCTACATCGACTTGTC
The DNA here is from genome assembly GCA_964397355.1 of uncultured Mycobacterium sp. GTDB lineage: Bacteria > Actinomycetota > Actinomycetes > Mycobacteriales > Mycobacteriaceae > Mycobacterium. The sequence goes on from CAYNJD010000034.1 coordinate 11,381, forward strand.
GGATTTCGAGGTCCGGCCGGAGTTCACCGGCGACGGTCGAACCCATCGGACCGGTCCCGCGCTGGCCGGGGCGGCGGCACTGGCCGGCACCGACGAGGGCCCCGGGCCGCTGCATCCGCTGGTCAGGCAGGGGCGCAACCGCGTCGTGGACTGGCTGGTCGCCAACACCGCCTACCGGCTGCTGCCGCGACTGCGCGACGCCCACGCGCCCAAGGGCGCGGTGGGTCCGGGTATCCGGCTGAACAAGGCGCTGGGGTTGATGTCCACCGGCGGCCCGGTTCAGTTGCTGCGCATCGGACAGCTGTACCTGATCGGGGTCCCCGCCGAAGTGACGATCGTGGCCGGGCTGCGGTTGCGCCGCACCGTGGCCGAGATCGTCGGCGCCGAGCTGCGCAACGTCCTGGTGGCCGGCTACAGCAACGGCTACCTGCACTACGTCACCACCCCGGAGGAGTACCAGGAGCAGCGCTACGAGGGTGGCAGCACGATGTTCGGCCGCTGGGAGCTGCCGGCACTGCAGCAGGTCGCCGCCGGGCTGGCCACCGCGATGCGCGAGCACCGGTCGGCGCCGGACGGCACCCGCCCCGCCGAACCGTCCCGCAGCCGACGGTCGCGCCGCCGGGCCGGCCCGGACGTGCCGGCCGCCGGCCATCGGTTCGGCGACGTGCTGCAACCCCCGCTGCCGCGCTACCGGCCGGGCGCCACCGTGACGGTGGTGTTCGTCGGCGCCCACCCGAACAACGACCTGCACCGCGGTGGCACCTACCTGCGGGTGGAGCGCGAGACCGGTGACGGCTGGAGCACCGTCGCCGACGACGGCGACTGGTCCACGACGTTCCGGTGGCGTCGCGCCGGCCGGCGCGGGTCGACTGTCACCGTGACCTGGACGGTGCCCGAGAACACCCCCGCCGGACGCTACCGGCTGCGCTATCACGGCGACGCCCGAGCGCAAGACGGGCGGATCACCGCGTTCACCGGCGCCACCGAGCCGTTCGATATCTCACCAAAGCGTTAATCGGCCGCCCAAGCTGCCTTAACTTCGCCGCCTAACGTCGGGAAATGTCACGGTCGGCGTCCTGCCGGCGGTGAGCAGACATGGAAGCGGGGGCTGGCATGGCTATCACGATCACCACCCGGGGTACGACCCGGGTCGGTCAGCAGGGCAACCCCACCGTCGAGTGCGGTGGTGCACGGATTCGCGCGCACTACCGGCACCTCGCGACGGTGGTGACGGTCCGGGGCCGGATCGATGCCAGCAACGTCGACCAGCTCAGCGAGCATGCCCGGCGATTCGTGCTGGCCAAGGAACCGCTGGTGCTCGACCTGAGCGGGGTCACCTCCTTCGCGGCCGCCGGCATCTGGCTGCTGTGCGTGCTGGACGGCGACTGCCGTGCGGCGGGCGTGGAATGGACGCTGATCGAAAGCCCGGCCGTTCACGAGCTGCTCGGCGACTTCGATGAGGACGCGATGTTCCCGACCGCACGCTCGGTGGAGCAGGCGCTGCACGCGCTCGCCGACGGAAACGACCAGCGCCGTCGGGCGCTGCTGCCGCTGTTCCAGAAGTCGGCCTGAGATAGTCCGAGAGGTCACCGCCGCCGCACTGCGCTGGTGGCCGCCGGTCGGCCTGTTGGCGACGCTGGCCCTGGGCTGGGCGGTGGGCCGCGGCGCGACGCCGCTCGACAGCTGGTTCAGCCGCGGCACCCACGACATCATCGGTGCACAGCCGCGTTGGCTGTTGGTCTTCACCAGTGGCTGGCTGGTGCTCGCGGTGCTGGTGCCGTGCCTGATCGTCACGCTGCACCGGCGGCAGTGGACGCTGGCGGCAGCGGTGCTGGTGTGCCCGCTCGCCGTCACCGCCGTCAACGCGGCGCTCAAACACCTCTTCGACCGCCGCAACGGGCCCTATCTCGAATACCCCAGCGGCCACACCGCGCTGCTGGTCTCGGTGCTGGCGATGATGGTCGTGGTGGCCGGTTCGACTGCGGCCCGGCGCTGGGCGCTGACGCTGGCGACGGTGCTGAGCCTGCTCGGGATGCTCGGCCTGGTGGCCTGCGGCTACCACTTCCTGACCGACACCGTCGGAGCGGCGATGCTCGCCACCGCGCTGGTGTGCGGAGCGGCTCGATTAACGTCTGCGCTGTGATCGTGCTGCTGCCACCGTCGGAGACCAAGCGCGCCGGCGGCGACGGCCGGCCGTTGCGACTCGACGCGCTGGGCACCCCGGAGCTCACCGATCTGCGGGCGGAGCTGGTCGACGAGTTGGTGACGCTGGCCGCCGATCGCGACGCCAGCCGGCGAGCGCTGGCGCTGTCGGCGGGCCAGGACGGCGAGATCGAGCGCAATGCGGCGTTGCGTACCGCGCCGACGGCCCCGGCGATCCACCGCTACACCGGTGTGCTGTACGAGGCGCTCGATGTCGACTCGCTGCGCGGCGCGGCGGCCGCCCGGGCCACCGCCCGGCTGGCGGTCGGTTCGGCCCTGTTCGGGCTGTTGCGGGCGACCGATCCAGTGCCGGCCTACCGGCTGTCGGCGACCTCCAAGCTGCCCGGGCGACCGGGCCTGGCCAAGCGGTGGCGGCCCGTATTGGGGCCGGTGCTGGCCGACGTCGCCGCCACCGAACTCGTCGTCGACCTGCGGTCCGGGTCATATGCCGCGCTGGCCAAGATCCCCGGTGCCGTGCGTGTCGATGTGGTCGCCGAGCATGCCGACGGACGGCGGGTGAGCGTCAGCCACTTCAACAAGGCGCACAAGGGCCGCCTGGCCCGGGCGCTGGCGACCACCCGGTCCGAGCCCGACGACGCCGCCGCGGTGGCGGGGGTCGCGCGCCGGGCCGGGATGCGGGTGGAACGCGACGGCGAGCTGCTGACCCTGGTGGTGTCGGCATGAGGATGGCTGCTGTCGCGGTACTGGTGGGGCTGGCCACCGGCTGTGGTGTCGCCGCGGCCGACGTCCCGCCGGTATCGGCGCCGGCCCGTGCCGCCGGTTTCGTCGACGTCCGCAGCGCGGTGCCGGATGCGATTCTGGATCTGCGGTATGCCACCGCCGACAACTTCACCGGGGTGCAGCTGTATCCGGCCGATGCCCGCTGCCTGGTGCACGAGTCGCTGGCCCCGGGCCTGGCGGCCGCGGCCGATGCGCTGCGCGCTAAGGGCCGGACGCTGGTGTTCTGGGACTGCTACCGGCCGCACGCCGTGCAGGTGCGGATGTTCGAGGCGGTGCCGAACCCGAACTGGGTGGCCCGGCCCGGCCCGCTGGCCCGCAGCCACGAAACCGGGCGATCCGTCGACGTGACGACCGCCGACGAACAGGGTCGGCTGGTCGAGATGGGCACCGACTTCGACGACTTCTCGCCTCGCGCCACGGCATTCGCCGACGGGATCGGTGCGCGGGCCGCCGCCGAACGGGCCACCCTGCGTCAGGCGATGAGCGGCGGCGGGTTGGCCGTGTACTCCGGGGAGTGGTGGCACTTCGACGGACCGGGCGCCGGGGTGGGGCGCCCCATCCTCGACGTCGCGGTCAATTAGGCGGCGGTGCGGCGAGGTGCCGCTCGACCGACTCCACCTTGGCCGTCATCGCGTCGACCGCGCCGGCCCGCCAGTCGGCCTTGATGACGGTGCTGACCCGTGGTGATCGGGCGGCCACCGCTTCCACCGCACGCTGCACCACGGCCATCGCCTCGGCCCAGGTTTCGCTCTCGATGACGGTGAACATGGCGTCGGTGCGATTCGGCAGGCCGGACTCCCGAACCACCCGGACCGCCTCCGCGACGATCTCACCGACTCCTTCGCCCACGCCCAGCGGCGTGACCGAGAACGCGACCAGAACCGACATCTGAGTACCCCTCCCGCAGCCAGCACAGTCGAGCCTACTTAGCATCGAGCGCGTGCGGGTGCTGGTTCAACGCGTCTCCTCGGCGCGGGTCGACGTCGACGACCGGACGGTCGGCGCCATCGAACCGGACGGGCAGGGCCTGCTGGCCCTGGTCGGGGTGACCCACACCGACGATGCCGCCACCGCGCATCGGCTCGCCGAAAAGCTATGGCAGCTAAGGATTCTCGATGGGCAGCGGTCGGCGGCCGATGTCGGCGCGCCGATCCTGGTGGTCAGCCAGTTCACGCTCTACGCCGACACCGCCAAGGGACGCCGCCCCTCCTGGAACGCCGCCGCGCCGGCCGCGGTGGCCGAGCCGCTGGTCACTGAGTTCGCCGAGGCGCTGCGGCGACTGGGCGCGCAGGTGGCGACCGGCCGGTTCGGGGCGCACATGCAGGTGAGCCTGGTCAACGACGGCCCGGTGACCGTGCTGCTCGAACTCTGAACCGCTCAACGCCTGGCAGCTCCGGTGACCGAGACCGGTGGCAGGTAGACGCCCACCAGGCTGCGGTGCCACCACGCCCGATCCCGCCGGCGCTCGGCCGGTGTGGTGAAGCGGTAGTCGTAGAGCAGTGCCCGCACATAGCGCGGCGGGTGGTCCGGAAACGGGTTGTGGCGCAACAGTCGCAGCGTGTCACGGTCATTGCGCAGCAGCCGTTGCAGCAGCGCGTCGCGCCACGGCTGGGCGTAGCGCGGTGACAGCGCGGCGAACCACATCAGCCAGTCCAGCCGCAGGTGATAGGGCGCCCATTGCCGCGGCATCCGGTCCACGGCACCGGGCTTGCCCTTGAACTCGTATTCCCGCCAGACCGTCTGATCGGTGAGCTCGGCATCCACGGTGCCCTCGATCACCACCTCCTGCCGGAGTCGTCCGACGGTGCCGAACGCCCCATAAGTGTTGACGAGGTGAAAGGGATTGAAGGAGGCGTTCATTCGCTGATTGCGTGATGCCAGATTCCGTGCCGGCCAGTAGCTGAGCACCAGTACCGCCGCGGTGAACACCAGCACCAGGCCGGTGAACCACATCGGGGATTCGCCCATCACCGGGGGCTGCAATCCGGGTATGCCTCGGAACCAGGATTGGTCGAGTGCGCCGGCGGCCAGCACGATCGTCAGCCAGTTCAGCCAGGCGAAGTTGCCGGAGG
>CAYNJD010000035.1:0-16316 GCA_964397355.1 uncultured Mycobacterium sp.
CCGGTGAGCAGATCTCGCTGACCCCGCTGGAGTTCGACCTGCTGGTGGCGCTGGCCCGCAAACCGCGGCAGGTGTTTACTCGGGAGGTGCTCCTCGAACAGGTGTGGGGCTACCGGCACCCGGCCGACACCCGGCTGGTGAACGTGCACGTCCAGCGCCTGCGGGCCAAGGTGGAGCAAGACCCGGAGAACCCGACCGTGGTGCTGACCGTTCGAGGAGTGGGTTACAAGGCCGGACCTCCGTGATCCCCACCGGGGAGCGGCCGCGGTGATCGCGTCTCCGACGAGGCAGAGCGCCAGCGATGCTGAGGAGAGGCGCAGGTGATCTTCAGTTCCAGACGGCGCCCCCGGCGGTCGGGCCCGCTGCTGCTGGGCGTCAACACGCTGCGCCGCGCGGTGCAGGTCGCCTGGCGCCGTTCGCTGCAGCTGCGCGTTGTGGTGCTGACGATGGGGATGTCCGCCGCGGTCATCCTGGCGCTCGGTTTCGTGCTGACCAGCCAGATCACCGAGCGGGTGCTGGATGTCAAGGTCCGGGCGGCCACCGAGCAGATCGAGCGCGCCCGTGTCACGGCCGGTGGCATCGTCGGCGGCGAGGAGGCCCGTTCACTGACGTCGAGCCTGCAGCTGGCCCGCAACACGCTGATGTCCAAGACCGATCCGGCCCCCGGCAGCGGAACCGCCGGGGCATTCGACGCGGTGCTGGTGGTGCTCGGCGAGGGGCCCCGCGCGGCGACCACCGCCGGGCCGGTCGACCAGGTGCCGGCCGAGCTGCGCGAGTTCGTCAAGGCCGGTCAGGTCAGCTACCAATACGCCACCGTGCACGCCGAGGGTTTCTCCGGACCGGCGCTGGTGATCGGGACGCCGACCACGTCGCGCATCACCAACCTCGAGCTGTACCTGATCTATCCGCTGGGCACCGAACGCAACACGATCGCCATGGTGCGCGGCACCATCGCCACCGGTGGCCTGGTGCTGCTGGCGCTGCTGGCCGGCATCGCGCTACTGGTGTCACGCCAGGTGGTGCTGCCGGTGCGGTCGGCGTCGCGGATCGCCGAACGGTTCGCCGAGGGCCATCTGTCCGAACGGATGCCGGTGCGCGGTGAAGATGACATGGCCCGGCTGGCGGTGTCGTTCAACGACATGGCCGAGAGCCTGTCGCGGCAGATCACCCAGCTCGAGGAGTTCGGCAATCTGCAGCGCCGGTTCACCTCCGACGTCAGCCACGAGCTGCGCACCCCGCTGACCACGGTGCGGATGGCCGCCGACCTGATCCACGACCACAGCGAAGACCTGGAGCCCTCGCTGCGGCGCTCCACCGAATTGCTGGTCAGCGAACTCGACCGATTCGAGTCGCTGCTCAACGACCTGCTGGAGATCTCCCGCCACGACGCGGGGGTGGCCGAACTGTCGGTGGAGTCGGTGAACCTGCGCTCGACGGTCAACAGTGCGCTGGACAACGTCGGTCACCTGGCCGCCGACGCCGGCGTCGAACTCAAGGTGGACATGCCCCCCGACGGGGTGATCGCCGAGGTCGATCCGCGCCGGGTGGAACGGATCCTGCGCAACCTGATCGCCAACGCCATCGACCACGCCGAGCACAAGCCGGTGGTGATCCGGATGCGCGCCGACGAGGACACCGTCGCGGTCACCGTCCGCGACCACGGGGTGGGGTTGCGGCCGGGGGAGGAGAAGCTGGTGTTCAGCCGGTTCTGGCGCGCCGACCCGTCGCGGGTCCGGCGCTCCGGTGGCACCGGGCTGGGCCTGGCGATCAGCGTCGAGGACGCCCGGCTGCATCAGGGCCGGCTGGAGGCCTGGGGTGAACCCGGCAAGGGCGCGTGCTTCCGGCTCACCCTGCCGCTGGTGCGCGGCCACAAGGTCACCACCAGCCCGCTGCCGATGAAACCGGTCAGCGCCGCCGAGCGCCGCGAACGTCGGCAGCGCGCCCGCGAACACGCCGAGAGGATCGGGTGATGCGCCCTGCGGCGGCGCTGCTGGCCGCCCTGATCCTGCTCGTCGCGCCGGCCGGCTGCGCCGGGGTGCCCAGCACGTCGGCCCCGCAGGCGATCGGCACCGTGGAGGCGCCGCCGCCGTCGGTGCTGCCCAAACCCACCCCGGGTATGGACCCCGACGTGTTGTTGCGGGAATTCCTCAAAGCGACCGCCGACCCGGCCAACCGGCACCGGGCGGCGCGGCAGTTCCTCACCCAGTCGGCGTCCGATTCCTGGGACGACGCCGGCAGCGCGCTGCTGATCGACAACGTGGTGTTCGTCGAAACCCGCAGCGCCGACCGGGTTGCCGTCACCATGCGAGCCGACATGCTCGGTTCGCTGTCGGACATGGGGGTCTTCGAGACCGCCGAGGGCGCCCTGCCGGCCCCGGAGCCGATCGAGCTGGTCAAGACCTCGGAGGGCTGGCGCATCGACCGGCTGCCCAACGGAGTCTTCCTGGACTGGCAGCAGTTCCAGGCCACCTACAAGCGCAACACGCTGTACTTCGTCGACCCCACCGGCAAGACGGTAGTGCCCGATCCCCGCTACGTGGCGGTGTCCGACCCCGACCAGTTGGCCACCGAGCTGGTGTCCAAGCTGATCGCCGGGCCGCGTCCGGAGATGGCCGGGGTGCGCAACCTGCTGGCGGCGCCGTTGCGGTTGCGCGGCCCGGTGACCCGCGCCGACGGCGGCAAAAGCGGGGTGGGTCGCGGCTACGGCGGGGCGAAGATCGAGCTGGAGAGCCTGTCGACCACTGACCCCAACAGTCGGCAACTGCTTGCCGCGCAACTGATCTGGACGCTGGCCCGGGCCGATATCAAGGGGCCGTATGTGATCAACGCCGACGGCGCCGCGCTCGACGACCGGTTCCCCGACGGGTGGACGACCTCCGATGTGGCCACCACCGACCCGGGTGCCTCCGACGGCGCCGGCGCGGGGGTGCACGCGCTGGTGGGCGGGTCGCTGCTGGTCCTGGACGGACAGCAGGCCAACCGGGTGCCCGGGGCGTTCGGGCGTGAGCCCGACCAGGAGTCGGCGGCGTTGTCGCGCAACGGTCGTCAGGTGGCGTCGGTGGTGGTGCATCCCGGCGGGCCCGACCCGGTGTCCACACTGTGGATCGGTGACCTCGGCGGTGAGGCGGTGCAGGCCGCCGAGGGGCACACCCTGTCGCGGCCCAGCTGGTCACTGGATGAAGCGGTGTGGGTGGTGGTCGACGGCAACAACGTGCTGCGGGCGATCCAGGAGGGAGCCTCGGGACGCCCCGCCCGCATCCCGGTGGACTCCGGGGCGGTCAATGCGAGGTTCCCCGGTCCGATCAGCGAACTGCAGCTGTCCCGCGACGGCACCCGCGCCGCCATGGTGATCGAAGGGCAGGTGATCCTGGCCGGTGTCGAGCAGAGATCGGCCGGCCAGTTCGTGTTGAACTATCCCCGCCGGCTGGGTTTCGGGCTGGGCTCCTCGGTGGTGTCACTGAGCTGGCGCACCGGTGACGACATCGTGGTGAGCCGGTCCGATCCGAAGCACCCGGTGTCCTACGTCAACATCGACGGGGTGAACTCCGACGCGCCCAGCGGCAATCTGCAGCCGCCGGTGTCGACGATCGTCGCCGACCCGTCCACGGTGTATGTCGCCGACCCGCGTGGCGTGCTGGCGCTGTCGTCGTCGGCGGCCGAGGACGAGCAGAGCTGGTCGCCGGTGGCACCGTTCATGGTGGCCGGCGCGGTGCCGGTGCTGCCCGGCTGAGCTGCCCGGCCGGTTGCGGTCGGTACCGTATCGGTGCCGCGCCTGACGCCGGTGGGCTATCCGGTGGCGACCAACGACAAACCGTGACGCTCGCGGCTGACCCTGCGCCGCTTGGCGCCGGCCACCAGCCGGGCCACCGCTGATTCGATGCTGCGGGCGAATTCGTCGATGTCGGGCATGGTGTCGTAGTCGGCCAGCACCCCGAAGAACAGGCTCTGGGCGTAGCTCAGCATCGCCACGCCGGTACGCAGCTGCAGCGCGATCGGCGGCACCGGGAGTACGTCGAGCACTTCGCGGCCCATGATGTGCAGCGTCTGCGACGGCCCCGGCACGTTGGTCGCGATGGTGGTGACACCCTGCTGCGGCAGTCGTGTCAGCAGCCGTACCGCCCACGCGGTCAGCGGGAACGGCAGATAGTTGGCCGCCGAGACGAACGCGCTGCCGGCCTGGCGCTGCCCGGTGTGCTTGGTCCGGTTCAGCCGGGAGTGCACCAGCTGCAGTCGTCGCACCGGGTTCTCCTCCTCCACCGGAAGGTAGGGCAGCATCACCGAAACCCGATTGTCGGTGCGGCCGACCGCGTCGTTGCCGCGTGTCGACACCGGCACCAGGGTGCGCAGCGTTTCGGGCAGCGCGGGTTCGCCGCGGCGGTCCAGCATGCCGCGGTAGCCCTCGGTCAGGGCGGCCAGCGCGACGTCGTTGAGCGTTACGTCGAATGCCCGGCAGATCGTGTTGACATCGTCGAGGGACACCTTGGCCGCGCTGTACCGGCGCATCGCGCTCATCGGCCCGTTCAGCGAGGTCGGGGCACCCTGATGCAGCAGGCCTGCCGACAATTCGACGGTGCCGCGGGCGGCCCGCATCGCGCCGGTGCTGATCGAGGTCGAGACGTTCCACAGATCGGCCGCCCAGGCCGCCGGGTTGAGTTTCACCGAAGGCAAACCGAAAGGTATGCCGGCCGAAGGTGTTTTGCGGATGTGGCCGGCGAAGCTGGCGACATCGCCGCCGTTTTCGTCGCACAGACCGGTGAACAGCTGCGACGTCGCGATCCCGTCGCCGACGCAGTGGTGAACTTTGACCAGCATCGCCCAGCGGCCATCGGTGAGCCCCTCGATCACCCAGATGTGCCACAGCGGCCGATCCCGGTCCAGCCGCCGGGCCATCTGGTCGGCGACGAAGCGGAACAGTTCGGCGTCGTCGCCGGGACGCGGCAGGGCCACGTGCCGCACGTGATGGCCCATGTCGAAGTTCGGGTCGTCGACCCACTGCGGTGGCACCAGGTCGAAGGGGTACACCTGCAGCTTCTGGCCGAACCGCCGGCACCCGCTGATCCGTGCGCCCAGCGTGGAAACCAGCGTGGCGTAATCCGGTGGTGGTCCCTCCAGCACGACCAATCCGCCGATCGCCAGACTGCTGTGGCGGTCGGAATCCTCGGCCTCCAGGAAACCCGCGTCCAATGTCGTCAGTTGTTCCACGATGCCGACCTCCTGCTCACGACCCGTCTTATGATCCGCCCGCGCCGGGGCAGCGGGCAGGGCCAGAAGTCCCGAGTCCACGGGCCCAACGGCGGGGCTGCGCAGGCCTTCGTGCCCTGTCCGGGCCGGCCGGACCGGGAGGATCGTGAAGGAGGGCCCTCGGGGCTCGGCGCAGAACGGGCTCAGGCCCGCGACGGAGAAAGGGGTCCGGACCGTGGCGGAACACCCTGCGGGCACCCCGGACGCCGCAACCGTCCGGGAGACCGTTCGCACTGCGCTGCAGTTGGCGGCCCGCGCACCGTCGGTGCACAACTCCCAACCGTGGCGCTGGCGGGTGCGGGCGGCACCACCGCGGCCCCGGCTGGAGCTGTTCGCCAACCCGGATCTGCGGCTGCGCAAGGTCGACCCCGACGGCCGCGGCTTGATATTGAGTTGCGGTGCGGCGCTGCATCATTGCGTTGTCGCACTGTCGGCTCTGGGCTGCCGCTGCAAGGTCCACCGGCTGCCCGATCCGGCCCATCCCGATCAGCTGGCGTCGATCGAGTTGTGCGCGCCCGATCCGGCGACGCCGCCCGAACAGGTCGACGTCGCGCTGGCCGCCGCCATACCGCGGCGGCGCACCGACCGCCGCCACTACAGCGGGTGGCCGGTGGCCGCGGCCGACATCGCCCTGATGGGCGCCCGTGCCGCGCGCGCCGGGGTGATGCTGCGCCGGATCGACGCGCTGGATCGGCTGAGCGCGGTGGTGGCCCGGGCCGTGTTCGCGCACCGCAGCGACTACGACTACCTCACCGAGCTGGCGACCTGGAGCGGCCGGTACGGGGCGGTGGCCGGCGTCCCGGCGCACAACGTGCCGGAGCCGAACGCCGGCGCGCCGGTTCCCGGCCGGCTGTTCGCCGACCCGCGGCTGGCCCAGCCGCACGGCGCCGTCGCGGCCGAGGACCGCGCGGTGATGCTGGCGCTGGGCACCGAGGATGACGATAGGCTGGCGCAGCTGCGCGCCGGCGAGGCGACCAGCGTGGTGCTGTTGACCGCGACGGCGCTGGGCCTGGCCAGCTGCCCGGTGACCGAACCGCTGGAGATCGCCGAAACCCGGGCCGCGGTGCGCCGCGACGTGTTCGGAACCAGCGGCCATCCGCAGATGCTGCTGCGGGTGGGGTGGGCGCCGATCAACGCCGACCCACTGCCGGCCACGCCGCGGCGCCTCCTCAACGACACCGTCGAATGGCTGGTGGCCGACGAACCGGACCCGACGACGGCAGAAGACCGGACGGTAACTGTCTGAGGCCCCGCCGGTCCTACTGCGTCATCAGCGGCGCCGACCAGCGCAGCCTGGTGCCGCCGCCCGGCCCCGGTTCGATGCTGAAGGACCCGCCGGCCTGCTCGGCGCGCTGTTTGAGGTTGGTCAGGCCGCTGCGGGTGACGACCTCGGGCATCCCGCGGCCGTTGTCGGTCACCTCGATGGTCAGGTCGTCTTCGACCTTGACCAGGACGCTCAACGCGGTGGCGCCCGAGTGCCGGACCGCGTTGCTGACCGCCTCGGAAACCACCGCCTCGGCGTGGTCGGCCAGTGCCGGCTCCACCACCGACAGCGGGCCGACGAACTGCACGGTGGTGTGCATTCCCGATCCGGAGAACTGTGCGACGGCGTTGTCGAGCCGTTGCCGCAGCCGGGTCACCGTCGACGAGGCGCCGTGCAGGTCGAAGATCGTGGTGCGGATCTCGCCGATGATCTCCTGCAGGTCGTCGACCGCGTCCGACAGCCGGCGCTGCACCGCGGCGGACCGGGCCCGCGGAATGGTGCCCTGCAGCGACAACCCGACGGCGAAAAGCCGCTGGATGACATGGTCGTGCAGGTCACGTGCAATCCGGTCGCGGTCGGTGACGACGTCGAGTTCGTGCATGCGCCGTTGCGAGGTGGCCAGCTGCCAGGCCAGCGCGGCCTGGTCGGCGAAGGCGGCCATCATGTCGAGTTGCTCGATGCTGAACGGGACGGTGGCACCGTGGCGCACCACGACGACGACACCCGCCACCGCGTCGGCGGCGCGTAACGGCAGGATCAGGCCCGGGCCGGCCCCCTCGACGCCGGTCAGCCGCAGCCGGTCCACCTGGCGCGGCATGCGCCGGGAGTACGCCTCGCCGACCGGGGTGCCGACGACCGGTATGGTCTCCCCGGCAATGGAAGCCATTGCGGCGCCGACGGTTTCGACCACCAGTAGTTCGTGGACCTCGGCTTCGGGGGTGTCCTCGTCGAGCGGGATGGCCACCAGTGCCGAATCGGCGCCGGTGAGCTTGCTGGCCTCCTCGGCGATCAGCCGGAACACCGTGGTGGGATCGGTCCCGGACAACAACTCGGTGGCGATGTCACGGGTGGACTCGATCCAGGATTGCCGTGCCTTGGCCTGCGCGTACAGCCTGGCGTTGGCGATGGCGATCCCGGCGGCGGCGGCCAGCGCCTGCACCAGCACTTCGTCGTCCTCGCTGAACGGCTGCCCGCCTGTCTTCTCGGTGAGATACAGGTTGCCGAAGACCTCGTCGCGGACCCCCACCGGGACACCCAGAAACGTGCGCATCGACGGATGACCCGACGGAAACCCCACCGACGCCGGATGTTTGGTGATGTCATCTAATCGCAGCGGCTTGGGATCTTCGATCAGCAGACCGACCACCCCGAGCCCCTCGGGCAGTCGCCCGATCCGCTCGAAGGTGTCATCGTCGATGCCCTCGTAGACGAACTCCAGCATGCGGCGATCGTGGTCATGTACCTCCAGTGCACCGTATTTGGCGTCGACCAGGCTGGTCGCGGTCTGCACGATGGAGCGCAGCGTGGCGTCGAGCTCCAAACCCGAGGTGACCACCAGCATCGCCGCCAGCAGGCCGTCGAGGCGGTCGCGTCCCTCCACGATCTGCTCGACCCGGTCCTGGACGCCGACCAGCAGTTCGCGCAACCGCAGCTGAGAAAGCGTGTCGCGCAGGGGGTTCAGGCCATCGCCGGGTGCGTCGTCAGGCATTCCGGGAGCGCTCGAGTTTGGTGGCGAACACCGCGGCCTGCGTTCGGCGTTCCATGCCGAGCTTGGCCAGCAGCCGCGACACATAGTTCTTGACGGTCTTCTCCGCCAAGAACATCCGGTCGGCGATCTGCTTGTTGGTCAGGCCCTCGGCGAGCAGGCTCAGCAGCGTGCGTTCCTGTTCGGACAGTCCCGAAAGCGGATCGGGCTTGGCGCCGGCGCCCCGCAGCTTGGCCATCAGCGCGGCCGCGGCCCGATTGTCCAGCAGCGAGCGCCCGGCACCGACGTCCTTGACGGCGCGCGCCAACTCCATGCCCTTGATGTCTTTGACGATGTAGCCGCTCGCGCCGGCCAGAATGGCGTCGAGCATCGCCTCGTCGGAGGTGAAGGACGTCAGGATCAGGCAACGCAGCTCCGGCATGCGGGACAACAGGTCGCGGCACAACTCGATGCCGTTGCCGTCGGGCAACCGGACGTCGAGCACCGCTACGTCGGGACGCAGCGCCGGAATGCGGGCCATCGCTTCGGCGACCGAACCGGCTTCGCCGACCACGTCCAGCTCAGGATCGGCGCCGAGCAGGTCGATCAGCCCGCGGCGCACCACTTCGTGATCGTCGACCAGAAAGACTGTGACCACATCGCGCCCTTTCGCCACGGCCGTCATCGCGGTGTCCCGCCCACGGTGAGAACCGAACAGCCGCCGGTGTCCTCGGCCCAGCCCAGGCTGCGCCGGTCGCGGGTGCCCGAGACGAACAGTTGGATCGACCCGGCGTTGGCGCCGAGGTAGCCGCCGATGTCCGTGGCGGTGACGGTGTCGATCGGTAGGTCGGGGTGGCGCTGCGCCCACTCATCGAGCCGGCGGCGCAGTAGCTCGTCGGAGGTGATGACCCGCAACGGTGCGTGCCGCAGCTTGGCCTCGGCCATGGCCCATCCCAACACCGCCCTATTGTCCGGTGACGCATCGACTTCGGCAACTATCGGCCCGGCGCGTTGGACGCTGTCGGGGTTGCGGATCACCGCCACCGGGCAGCCGGCCGACCCGGCCAGCGCGGCCGCGGTGGACCCGGCGCGATGGCAGCTGTGGGCCATCCCGACCGAGCCCACCGCGACCATCGCCGCAGAGCGGGACAGTTCGATCAAGGTGGCCAGCGGGTTTCCGTGCAGCGATTCGGTTTCGACCTGGAGCCCGGGGGTGGTCTGTACCGCGTCGCGGGCATCGGCCAAGGCGCTGGATGCGGCGGCCACCGGGTCGGGCGGATCGGTGGGTTCGGCGGCGGAGTGGATGACGTAGACGAGTTTCAGCGGCAGGTTCTTATCGGCGGCCTCGCCGGCCGCCCAGACCGCGGCGTTGCGCGCGGCCGGTGATCCGTCGATGCCGACGACGACCGCGTGAGGTGACTTCTGATCGTGCATGCTGGCTCCCGGATGGCCGGCCGGGCGTTCAGCCGCGCCCGGCACTGCCCAGGGTAACCGCGTCAAGGGACTGATTGCAGGGCCATTGGTCCGCGATACCGCACCGCCGTTGCCGCGGTCTCAGCGGTTCTGCGAGCCGCCGCGCAGGCCCTCGACGGCGTTGCCCAGACCGTTGAGCAGCTCGGGGTGGCGCAGGAACGGCGTGATGATGTCCACCGGCAGCGGGAACACCACCGTCGAGTTCTGGTCGGCGCCGAGCTCCAAAAGGGTTTGCAGGTACCGCAGTTGCAGTGACGCGGGATTGCGCGACAGCGTCTCGGCGGCCTGGCTCAGTTCCTCGGACGCCTGCAGCTCGCCGCGGGCGTTGATCACCTTCGCCCGGCGCTCGCGCTCTGCCTCGGCCTCGCGGGCCATTGCGCGCTGCATCGACTCGGGAATCTCCACATCCTTGATCTCGACCACCCGGACCTGCACGCCCCACGGCTCGGTCTGCTTGTCGATGATCGTGCGCAGGTCGGCGTTGAGGTCATCGCGGTGCGCCAGCAGCGTGTCCAGATCGGCCCGTCCCAGCAGCGAGCGCAGCGTGGTCTGGGCGATCTGCGAGGTGGCCACGGCATAGTTCTCCACCGCCAGAATCGCTTTGAGCGGATCGATGACCTGGAACATCACCACCGCGTTCACCCGGGCCGGGACGTTGTCGCGGGTGATGACCTCCTGCGGCGGGATGGTGAGCGTCACGACCCGCTCGTCGACGCGAATCATCTTGTCCACCAGCGGGATCAGAATCCGCAGCCCAGGCTCATAGAGCGGGCGGGCATGACCCATCCGGAACACCACACCCCGCTCGTATTCCCGCAGCACGTTGACGGAGAAGTAGGCCAGCACAGCCAGCACCACGATCACGATCACCAACACGGTGACAACGGCTTCACTCACTTGGGTGCTGCCTCCTTGCGGCGGTCGGAGAAGCCGCCCCATCGGGTGGAGTACCGGTCGATCGCCGCTTCGACCTGCTCGGCCTGCGCCTCCGGGCTGATCGGCTGCGGTGTGTCGCCGGGGGCGTTGGACGGAGTGTTCCACAGATGGCGGACCAGCGGGGATCCGCCGGCCAGCACGAGCAGAATCGTCACGCCCAACACCAGCACGTCGCCGGGTGCGTGGTTGACGGCCAGCGTCGCGGCCGGCATGACGACTCCGAACCCGGCCACCGCACAGGCGATGCCCCGGTGGAACCGGCCCGCCTCGGAGTGCGGCCACGGGTCCACCGGCCGGCTGATCTGACGGCCGTGATTCGACGTGGTGCAGGTGTCCTTGACCGGGCAGGCGTTGCAGATCGACGGCGTCGCCTGGTAGCGCATCACCCGGTTGTCCGGGTCGAACGAGGTCGGCCACAGCCACTGGTCCTGCGGGCACTTCCAGGCGTCGTGGTCTTCGTGGTAGACGAACCTTCCGGTGCGCCACTGCGCGGCGCGCTCGGAGGTCCGCTTGGCCATGTTGTCGAAGCCCCAGGCGAAGACGAGCAGGAGCAGGGCGTAGCCGGACATCAGCCACACCCATGCTCCCGGCATCGTCATCGTCGTCAGCCCTTCGTGGCGGCCTGGGCGTCGGATTCGGGGGCCACCGAGGTGTAGAGCGCATGCTCCGGCAGCTCGTCGACCGTCTCACCGGAACGGAAGTTGCGCAGTGCCGTCCATGCGATCCAGCAGAACGGGAGCACGCCGGCGACGATGACGATCAGATCGCCCGGCAGCCGCATCCACTCCAGCAGGGCGTTACCCGGCTTGGTGATGTAGCCCAGCGAGCGGGCCTCGAAGTAACCGGCGTTGACCGAGTGGAACAACTGCAGCACACCCAGCGGCAACAGCGTGACGAACACCATCCAGGCCAGGCCGATATTCATGCCCCAGAAGGAGATTCGGGCCAGCTTATTCGGCCATTTGTCCGCCGGGATCACGTAGCGGAAGGCGAACATCGCCAGCGCCACCGCGAGCATGCCGTAGACCCCGAACATCGCCGCGTGCGCGTGGTTGGCGGTGAGCGCGGTGCCGATCTCGTAGTAGGACACGATCGGAAGGTTCACCAGGAACCCGAAGATACCCGCGCCCAGGAAGTTCCAGAACCCGACCGCGACCAGGAACATCACCGCCCAGCGGGCCGGGAAGTTGTGCTCGCCGCCGGCTTCCTGGCGAGCGCCCAGTTGCAGGAAGGCCCACGCCTCCACGGTCAGGAAGGTCAGCGGGATGACCTCGGCGGCGCTGAAGAACGCACCCAGTGCCATGTGCTCCACCGGGGTGCCGGAGAAGTACAGGTGGTGCATGGTGCCGATCACGCCGCCGGCGGAGTACAAGATGATGTCGAGGAAGATCACCAGCAGCGCGACGCGCTCGCGCACCACGCCGAGCTGAACGAAGATGTAGGCCACCATCGCGGTGGTGAACAGCTCCAGGAAGTCCTCGACCCACAGGTGCACCATCCAGAACCGCCAGAAGTCGGCGACCGAGAAGTGGGTGTGGCTGCCGGCGAGCAGGCTGACCGCGTAGAACGTCGGGATCGCCAGCCCGGTGAAGAAGAACAGCCAGGGCAGGTTCATCTTCGAGGTGGACGACAGCTTCGCGCGCATACCGCGCCAGATGATGAAGATCCACAGGAACAGCCCGATGATCAGCAGCACCTGGAACACCCGCGGCAGGTCCAGGAACTCCCACTGCTGCGACAGTGCGGTGCCGGGCTGGATCACCCCGAAGATCGACAGCGCCTCGAACGCCATGGAACCGAACACCACGACCGCGAGCGCACCGAGCAGGCCGTAGACCAGCAGCGACTGCTTGCCGGGCTCGCGGCGGGTGATGAAGGGCACCAGGAAGATCCCGCCGGCCAGGAACGCCGCCGCGGTCCAGAACAGCGACAGCTGCAGGTGCCAGGTGCGAGCCAGGTTGTAGGGCAGGATCTTCGCGAGGTCGATGCCGTAGAACGCCGACAGGTCCGCGCGGTAGTGCTCGACGGCGCCGCCCAGCAGCGTCTGCGCCAGGAACAGCACGGCCACGACGGCGAAGATCCAGATCGCGGCCCGCTGCGAGCGGGTCAGCGGCACGTCGCCGGGCTGGCGGAACTCGAGCTTGGTCATCTCGGTGCCGTGCCAGCCGATGTTCTGGCTCCACCGGCCGTAGACGGTGAACATGATCCCGATGCCGCCGAGCAGCATGATCAGCGACAGCACCGACCACACCACGACCGATCCGGTGGGGCCGTTGTCGACGCGGGGCTCCGACGGCCAGTTGTTGGTGTAGCTGTAGGTGTGGCCGGGCCGCTCGGCCGCCGCCGCCCACGCCGTCCAGCCGAAGAACGCGGTCAGGTCGCGGATCTCGCCGGGGTCGGTGATCATGCGCGGCAGCAGCCCGTATTTGGTGGAGTCCTCGCCGAAGTAGTCCGCGTAGTGCTTCTCGATGTCGCGGAACGCCCGGGTCTGCTTGTCGGTGAAGACCAGGGTGCCGGTGTCGGCGTTGTAGCGATTGGTCCGGAACTCGGCGACCACCTGGTCATGCGGGTTGTCCACGCCCTGGGCCCGGAACTGGTCGGCGACGTTCTCGGTCGCCAGCCGCAGGTACTCGGCGGTGTAGTCCGGGCCGAGGTAGGCGCCGTGGCCCAGCACCGACCCGTACTGCATCAGGCCGCGGGCCTGGAACAGCTCTTGGCCGCGGGTGATGTCGTCGCCGGTGAACAGTTGTTCCCCGGTCTCGGTGACGACCTTCTCGGGCATCGGCATCGACGCGGTATAGGTGCGGTAGGCCAGGATTCCCATCACCAGGAAGCCGAAGATCATCACCAGGGCTACGCCTTGCGCCCAGCCTTTTCCGATCAAGGCGGCGGCCCCGCCGGAATCACTGCCTGACGTGCCCAATTGCGTTGCTTCGGTGGTCATGGACGGGGACGGTAGCAGTATCGAGGGAAGAAATTCGCGAATCTGTCAGGGGGCTCACAGTTTTGGGGTCCGGCGTCAGTGCCGTCGTGGACCAAATGCCCCTTGACATCGATATACGACATAGCGTAGTAGGCCATCGCGGCCGGTTGTCGGTGCTCTGGTGCAGCCTGTCGGGTGTGCTCGACGTGGTGCTTCCCAGGCAGTGCGGTGGCTGCGGTGCCCCGGCCACCGGATGGTGCCCCGGTTGCGCCGCGCAGCTCGCCGTCGGGCCGGACGAGCCGCGGCTGGTCAGCCCGCGGCTGGACCCGCGGGTGCCGGTGTTCGCCTTGGGCCGTTACGCCGGGGCGCGCCGGCAGGCCATCGTCGCGGTGAAGGAGCGCGGGCGCAGCGACCTGATCGTGCCGTTGGCCGCCCCGCTGGCCGGGGCATTGCACCGGCTGCTGTGCTGGCGGCTGCTCGACCTGCCGGTGACGATCATCCCGGCACCCACCCGACGCAGCGCCGCCCGCCGGCGCGGCGGTGATCCGGTGACGCGGATCGCGGCCGCGGCGGTGGCCCGTCATCCCGGCGTGACGGTGGCCCCGGCGCTGCGGATGCGCGCGCTGACCCGCGACTCGGTCGGCCTGGGCAGCGGCGCCCGGGAACGCAACCTCGCCGGCCGGGTGCGGCTGAGCCGCCGCCGGCTGCCGGCCGCCGCTGACGGCGGTGACGTGGTGGTCGTCGACGACGTCGTCACCACCGGCGCGACCCTGTCCGAGTCGGTGCGGGTGCTGCGCTGCGGCGGTATCGCGGTGTCCGCCGCGCTGGTGATCGCGGCGGTATGAAGGCGGTATCAAGCTGGTGCCCCAAATCGGTGGCACGTATCCGGCGGCATGGCTACGGTCGTCATCAAGGGGACGGGTGAACCCTCGGTTACGTGGTCGAGACGACGAGAAGAGAGTGTCGAGCATGGCAAGTCAGTTCGTGGAAACCAGCCGTACGCAAGTCGACTTCGATGAGAGCCCCGATCAGTCGGCGGGGGCCGAGATCGTGGTCAAGGGCCGCAACGTCGAGATTCCGGACCACTTCCGGGTGTACGTCGCGCAGAAGCTGGCCCGCCTCGAACGTCTGGACCGCTCCATCCGATTATTCGACGTCGAGCTCAAGCACGCGAACAACCGACGGCAGCGGAAGTCCTGCCAGCAGATCGACATCACCGCGCACGGTCGCGGGCCGGTGGTGCGCGGTGAGGCGCGCGCCGACAGCTTCTACGCCGCGTTCGAGGCCGCGCTCGACCGGTTGGAGAGCCGGTTGCGCCGTGGCAAAGACCGTCGCAACGTCTCCTACGGTGATAAGACCCCGCTGTCGGTCGCCGAGGCGACCGGAGCCACCGCCCCCGTCGACCCGGACCTGCTGGCCGCGGCGTTCAACCGGGGCGGCACCGCCGAACCGGACCACCGGGACGGGGCCGCCCACGGCGAGCCATCCGGGGGCGTCAACCACGACCACGAGCCGGGCCGGATCGTGCGGACCAAGGAGCACGCGGCCACGCCGATGTCTGTCGACGACGCGCTGTATGAGATGGAGCTCGTGGGCCACGACTTCTTCCTGTTCCACGACAAGGAGACCGACCAGCCGTCGGTGGTCTACCGGCGGCACGCCTACGACTACGGGCTGATCCGTTTGGTCTGAGCCGGGGGAACGTCGCCGGAACGTCGCTTGGACGCGGCAAAGCCGGGCTGCTCGGCGGTGTCACCTACCATGGGTGACGCTCGTAATAGACGAAGACTGAGTAGGGGACCAGCCGTGCTGTCCAAGTTGCTGCGTTTTGGTGAAGGCCGCATGGTCAAACGGCTCAGGAAGGTCGCCGACTACATCGACACGCTGGCCGGCGATGTCGAGAAGCTCACCGACGCGGAACTGCGGGCCAAGACCGACGAGTTCCGCTCACGTCACGCCGACGGCGAATCGCTGGACGACCTGCTGCCGGAGGCGTTCGCGGTGGCCCGCGAGGCGGCCTGGCGGGTGCTGAGCCAGCGGCCGTTCCACGTGCAGCTGATGGGCGGCGCGGCGCTGCACTACGGCAACGTCGCGGAGATGAAGACCGGTGAGGGCAAGACTCTGACCTGTGTGCTGCCGGCCTACCTCAACGCGATCGCCGGCAAAGGCGTGCACGTGGTCACCGTCAACGACTACCTGGCCAAGCGCGACAGCGAGTGGATGGGCCGGGTGCACCGGTTCCTCGGCCTGGAGGTCGGGGTGATCCTGTCCCAGATGACCCCGGAGGAGCGCCGCGTCGCCTACAACGCCGACGTCACCTACGGCACCAACAACGAGTTCGGCTTCGACTACCTGCGCGACAACATGGCGCATTCGCTGGAACAGCTGGTGCAGCGCCCGCACAACTTCGCCATCGTCGACGAGGTCGACTCCATCCTGATCGACGAGGCCCGCACCCCGCTGATCATCTCCGGGCCCGCCGACGGCAGCTCCAACTGGTACACCGAGTTCGCCCGGATCGTGCCGCTGATGGAGAAGGACGTCCACTACGAAGTCGACCTGCGCAAGCGCACCATCGGCGTGCACGAGCTCGGCGTGGAATTCGTCGAGGACCAGCTCGGCATCGACAACCTCTACGAGGCGGCCAACTCGCCGCTGGTCAGCTACCTCAACAACGCGCTGAAGGCCAAGGAGCTGTTCAACCGCGACAAGGACTACATCGTCCGCAACGGCGAGGTCTTCATCGTCGACGAGTTCACCGGCCGGGTGCTGGTCGGCCGGCGCTACAACGAGGG
>CAYNJD010000036.1:0-16279 GCA_964397355.1 uncultured Mycobacterium sp.
GATGCGGGTGATCGACGGATCCGGTGGCGGCACTACCAGCCCGAGGGATCGGTGGCCGGCTTACCGTCGTGGGATCCCAGCGCCTGCGGGCTCGGCGCGTGCAGGCGCTCCGGATCCGGCCGCAGCGCCTCCCGCGTCTCCCGCACCGATTCGATGGTCTGGCGGGGCCCCCGGATACGCCGGACCCGCAAGAAGCCCACCAGCGCCAGCACCAAGGTCACCGTCAGCATGATCCCGAACACGATCAGGTAGGAGGCCCAGTCCTGCAGCCACACGTCGAGCAGCTCGGCGAGGAAAAAGAAGAAGAAGAACGTGGAGTAGAACAGCACCACCAGCGCCGCGATGAAGAAGACGCTGCCGGTCAGTCCCTTTTTGACGTCGCGGGTGATCTCGGCGCGGGCGAGCTCGACCTCGGCGCGCACCAGTGTCGACAGCTGTGCCGTGGCGTCCTTGACGAGATCGCCCAGCGACGGGTCGGCGGGCAGCGCGTGCGGATCGGCCAACGGGATGGTCGCCAGGGTGTTGGGTACCCCGTTGCGGTCCGCCTTCGGCGCGGCACGGTTTGCGTTCCTGCGATCGGCCTTGCTCACTGGCTGTCCCTCCCGTTCGCTGTCGTCGCGGCTTAATGTTGCCATGCGAAAGCGGCCCCGACGAGCGGCCCCGGCATGGGCAGCGGCCACGTTAAGCTATTTTCCACGTGCCGGGGGTGGAGTTGATCGACAGGAGAGCCACTGTGCATACCGCACACCGCTGGTTGCTGCGTGCCGTGGCGACGCTGCTGACCTGGACGGCCTGCACCGGCCTGGCCATCCTGGCCGGCCTTGCCGTACCGGCCGGCCGGGCAACCGCCGACGACAAGGTGGTGATGGGCGGCGGCGCGGGAATCGTGGTGGATGGCGACACGATGTGCACGCTGACCTCGATCGGTCACGACAAGACCGGTGCGCTGATCGGTTTCACCTCCGCGCACTGCGGGGGTCCGGGCGCCGAGGTCGCCGCCGAGGGGGCGGAGGGCAACGGCGTCATCGGGCAGATGGTGGCCGGCAACGACGATCTGGACTACGCGGTGATCGAGTTCGACCCGGCGAAGGTGACACCGGTGTCCAACTTCGGCGGCTTCATCATCAACGGCATCGGGCCCGACCCGTCGTTCGGCCAGATCGCCTGCAAACAGGGCCGCACCACCGGCAACTCCTGCGGCGTCACCTGGGGGCCCGGCCAGGACCCCGGAACCATCGTGATGCAGGTGTGC
Source organism: uncultured Mycobacterium sp. (assembly GCA_964397355.1). Taxonomy (GTDB): domain Bacteria; phylum Actinomycetota; class Actinomycetes; order Mycobacteriales; family Mycobacteriaceae; genus Mycobacterium. The sequence continues at coordinate 1,253 of CAYNJD010000036.1, forward strand.
GGGCGCCCGGGCGACTCCGGCGGGCCCGTCGTGGTGAACAACATGCTGGTCGGCATGATTCACGGCGCGTTCAGCGAAGCGCTGCCGACCTGCGTGGTCAAGTACATCCCGCTGCACACCCCGGCGGTGGTGGTGTCGATCAACGCCGTGTTGGGCGACATCAACGCCAATGACCGGCCGGGCGCGGGCTTCGTCCCGGTTCCCTAGGCGATCGCAAGCGCGGCGGAGCCGGGTGAAGCGGGTCGCCGCATCGGCTCAGTCGGCCGCCCGGATCGCGTCGAACACGCTGGGGTCCACCAGGGTTGAGGTGTCGCCGAGCTCGCGTCCGTCGGCGACGTCACGCAGCAGCCGTCGCATGATCTTGCCGCTGCGGGTCTTGGGCAGTTCCGGGACCACGTGGACGTTGCGGGGGCGCGCGATCGGCGAGATCTCCACCGTGACGCGCTCCCGCAGTTCGTCGATGATCGCGCCACCGGCCTCGGTGTGCGACGCCGCCAGCACGACGAACGCGCAGATCCGCTGGCCGGTCTGCTCGTCGAGGGCGCCGACCACCGCGGCCTCGGCCACCGCGGCGTGCCCGACCAGCGCGGACTCCACCTCGGCGGTGGAGATGCGATGCCCGGACACGTTCATCACGTCGTCGATCCGGCCCAGCACCCAGATGTCGCCGTCGGCGTCGTAGCGGGCGCCGTCACCGGCGAAGTACCAGCCCTGCTCGGCGAACCGCGACCAGTAGGTGTCGATGAAACGCTGCTCATCACCCCAGATTCCGCGGGCCATCGCCGGCCACGGCGCATCGATCACCAGATACCCCGAAACAGGTTCTTCGGCAGCGTCATTCGGTGACACCAGATCGCCGTGGTCGTCGACGATGCGCGCCGAGATCCCGGGCAGCGGCCGCATCGCGGCGCCCGGCTTGGCCGCGGCGACACCGGGCAGCGGGCAGATCATCGTCGCGCCGGTCTCGGTCTGCCACCAGGTGTCGACCACCGGCACCGCGTCCGCGCCGACCACCCGCCGGTACCAGCGCCAGGCCTCCGGGTTGATCGGCTCACCCACCGACCCCAGCAGTCGCACACTGGACAGGTCGTGGGCGTCAGGGATCTCGCGGCCCCACTTCATGAACGTGCGGATCAACGTCGGGGCGGTGTAATAGATTGTCACACCATACTTTTCGATGATCTGGAAGTGCCGGTGCTGATCCGGGAAATCCGGTGTGCCCTCGTAGATCACCTCGGTGGCGCCGTTGGCCAGCGGCCCGTACACCGCGTAGGTGTGGCCGGTGACCCAACCGATGTCGGCGGTGCACCAGAACACGTCGGTGTCGGCCCTCAGGTCGAAAACGCAGTAGTGGGTGTAGGCGGCCTGGGTCAGGTAGCCGCCGCTGGAGTGCACGATGCCCTTCGGCTTGCCGGTGGTACCCGAGGTGTAGAGCAGAAACAGCGGCTGCTCGGCGTCGAACGCCTCCGGGGTGTGCTGCGACGAGGCCGTATCGACCACCTCGTGCCACCACAGGTCGCGGCCGTCCTGCCACGCCACGTCACCGCCGGTACGGCGCACCACCAGCACATGTTCCACCGACTCCGCGCCGGCCACCGCCTCGTCGACCGCCGGCTTGAGCGCCGCGGCCTGGCCGCGGCGATACTGCCCGTCGGAGGTGATCACCACCTTCGCCTGCGCGTCGTCGATGCGCGACCGCAGCGCGTGGGCGGAGAACCCGGCGAACACCACGGTGTGCAGCACACCGAGCCGGGCACACGCCAGCATCGCGATGATCGCCTCGGGGATCATCGGCAGATAGATCGCCACCCGGTCGCCGGCGGCCAGTCCCAGCCCGGTCAGGGCGTTGGCCGCGCGGCAGACCTCGTCGCGCAACTCCGCGTAGCTGATGGTGCGGGCCTGGCCGGGCGATTCGCCCTCCCAGTGGATCGCCACCCGGTCGCCGTTGCCGGCCGCCACGTGCCGGTCCACACAGTTGTAGGCGACGTTGAGCCTGCCGTCGGCGAACCACCGCGCGAACGGCGGCCGCGAGTAGTCGAGCACCTCGGTGAACGGTGTCTCCCAGTGCAGCCGGTTGGCCTGCTCGGCCCAGAACCCGAGCCGGTCGCGTTCGGCGGCGAGGTAGGCCTCGGCACCGGTGTTGGCGCGCTCGGCGAACGCTGCGGAGGGCGGGTACGACGACTGTGTCGCGGCGGGGGTCTCGGTCACGGTCAGCAGCCTAATCAACCGGCGGTAGTGTCACAGGCCGTGACCACCGACCCATTGGCCCCGCTGCTCGAGTTGCCCGGCGTCGCCGAGGCCAGCGAGAAGGTCCGCGACGAGCTGGCCCGGGCCCATCGCCACAAGACCAACGTGCGGGGCTGGCCGGTCACCGCCGCGGAGGCCTCGCTGCGGGCGGCGCGGGCGTCGTCGGTGCTCGACGGCGGCCCCACCACGGTGGACGCCCGCGCGACCGCCGATCCGGTGTTCGCCGGCGCGCTGCGGGTGGCGCAGGCGCTGGAGGGCGGGGAAACCTCCTTGGTGCAGGTGTGGCGGCGGGCGCCGCTGCAGGCACTGGCCCGGCTGCACGTGCTGGCCGCCGCCGACCTGGTCGACGAGGACCACCTCGGCCGGCCGGCGGGCGGCACCGAGATCGGTCGCCGGCTGGAGATGCTGGCCGACCTGGCCACCGGCGGCACCCGGGTGCCGGCGCCGGTGTTCGCCGCGGTGGTACACGGCGAACTGCTGACGCTGACGCCGTTCGGCAGCGCCGACGGCGTCGTGGCCCGGGGCGCGGCCCGGCTGGTGACGATCGCCAGCGGGTTGGACCGGCACGGGCTGGGGGTGCCCGAGGTGAGCTGGATGCGTAAGGCCGGTGAGTACCGCCGGTCGGCGCGGGAGTTCGCCGGCGGTTCGGCCGAAGGCGTGACCGGTTGGCTGCTGCTGTGCTGCGGTGCGTTGCACGCCGGCGCGCTGGATGCACTGGGGATTGCTGAGGCGGGTGCCAAGCGCTGATCCCGGGGCCGCCCGGCAGAAACGAAGCGGGCGGCGCTCCGAAGTATTCGGCTCGCCGCCCGCTAGTACGGTACACGGTTACCAAGCGTCCAACGTGGGTTGCGTGGGTGGCCTCGGCGCTCCTGCGGTGTTCTTCGGCTGCTGCCCCACCCAAAGGGCTGTCGATACCGATCACGTTCCGCAATTACGCAGGCCCGCAACACTTCTGCCATCTTCGCGGCTATGGCTCCGCGTGGGTACCGCTATCCGTACTGGGAAGTGCGGCTCGGGAGGTCGATCCTTCTCTTCCGGGTCGACCCTGGCCTCGCCGGCTTCCGTGCTTCCTTTGTACTACGTGACGCAAGCCACAGCAAGGCCCAATCGCAAACGGCTTGCGCGGCGTCATCGGATTGTGACCCCCCGCGTTTGCTGGACGGGCTAAAAGACCAGCCGGCGCAGCAGCGAGTAGGTCAGTGCCCCGGCCGCGACCGCGCTGATGCCGACCGCCGCGGTGGTGGCCACCGCGGCACCGGACGGCGCCGGGATGCGGTCGCGCAGCGACACCGGCCGGGAGAAGGTGAGCACCGGCCACCCGTTGGCGACCGCCTCCTTGCGCAGCGCCCGGTCGGGGTTCACCGCGCTGGGATGCCCGACGGCCTGCAGCATCGGCAGGTCGGTGATCGAATCCGAGTAGGCGTAGCAATGCTCCAGCGGGTAGCCCTCCCGGGCGGCCAGCTCCCGGATGGCCTGCACCTTGCCTTCGCCGTAGCAGTAGAACGCGATCTCGCCGGTGTACTTGCCGTCGGCGACCACCATGCGGGTGGCCATCGCATGGGTTGCGCCCAGCGCCCGGGCGATCGGCGCGACGATCTCCTCGCCGGAGGCCGAGACCACCACCACGTCGCGGCCGCACAGCTTGTGGTCGGCGATCAGCTGAGCCGCCTCGGCGAACACCAGCGGGGTGACGATGTCATGCATGGTCTCGTTGACGATCGCCTTGACCTGTTCGACGTTCCAGCCGGTGCACATGTTGGTCAGATGGGTCCGCATCCGCTCCATCTGATCGTGGTCGGCGCCGGAGAGCAGCATCAGGAATTGGGCGTAGCTCGACTTGAGTACGGTGCGCCGGTTGATCAGTCCCTGATCCATGAAAGGTTTGCTGAAGGCCAGGGCGCTGGACTTCGCGATCACCGTCTGGTCGAGGTCCAGGAAGGCGGCGGTGCGGGTCCGGTTGTCCGCGTCCGCCGGCGATCGCAGCGACTGCGGCGGCCGGGTGCCGGGGTCGGAAGCGGTCACCGGTACAGCATAGGTGCGGCGGGTCGGCAGCCCCCGTACTATCCCGGAAACAGCACTTCAGCGGCAGTGTGGTCACGAAGTGTCCGCATTTGTGGGCAACACTTGCGCCGGACCGCCCTGTCGTGTGTATAGTGGCATCACTCGGCTTATGCTGAGGGTGTATCGGCCCGACCCCCCGGGGTTGATACACGACGACCTCCGCCTCCTCCCCCCCTGGCGGGGGTCGTCTTTTTTGCCCAGTCATTATTCGCTGGGATTGTCATTCGATTCGGCTTATTTTGGCCGGTTTTGCAATCTTTCGGTTATCCACAGATGGGTAGTTCGTCCACATCTGGCGGAATTCGACTGGCCCAAGATGCGGCGCCACGCCACCGTGAAGCCATGAGCTTCACCGCCGGACTGCTGGCCCTCGTCGCCCAGCCCGCACTGCGCGACGAATTGGACCGGGTCGCCGCGGCGGCGGGGGTGCGGGTCATCCAGCTGGGCGAGGCGGTGCCGAGCCGCAAGGCATGGTCGGCGGCCGCGGCGGTGGTGCTCGACCGGAATGCCGCCGCCCGCTGTTCCCCGGCCGGGCTGCCGCGTCGCGGGCACGTCATCGTGCTCGCCGGAGCCGAACCGAACGCCGCCGACTGGCAGGCCGCCGTCGCCGTCGGAGCGCAGCGCGTCCTGACACTGCCCGCCGACGGCAACGAGCTGGTGGCCGAGCTGGCCGAGGCCGCCGAGGCCGCGAACGACGGGGGACGCCGGGGTGAGGTCGTCGCGGTGATCGGCGCGCGAGGCGGAGCGGGCGCGTCGCTGCTGGCGACGGCAGTGGCCCAGCGCGCCGGCGACGCGCTGCTGGTCGACCTGGATGACTGGGGCGGGGGCATAGACCTGCTGGCCGGCACCGAGCACAGCGCCGGCCTGCGCTGGTGCGACCTGACCGCCCGGCGAGGGCGGCTGAGCTGGCCGGCACTGCGAGACGCGCTGCCCCGCCACCGCGGTGTGAGTGTGCTGTCCGGAGCCCGGCGCGGCCATGAGGTCCCGGCGGTGGGCGCCGGCACCGTCGATGCCGTCGTGGACGCCGGCCGGCGCGGCGGCATCACCGTGGTCTGCGATGTGCCGCGGGCGCTGAGTGACCCGGTCGAAACCGCGCTCAGCGCCGCCGATCTGGTCGTGATGGTCACCCCGTGCGACGTGCGCTCCTGCGCGGCCGGGGCCGCCGTCGCACCGCGGCTGCTCTCGGCCAACCCGAACGCCGGCCTGGTGGTGCGCGGCCCGGCCCCGGGCGGGCTGCGCGCCGCCGAGGTGGCCGAGATCATCGGGCTGCCGCTGCTGACGACGCTGCGCGCCGAGCCGCGGCTGGCCGAGCGCCTCGAACACGCCGGCCTGCGGTTGCACCGCCGATCCGCGTTGGGGGTGGCCGCGGTCCGCGTTCTCGACGTGCTGGGTTCGCGAAAGGCAGTGGCGGCATGAGGGATTCGTTGATCGACCGGGTTCGAGAAAGGCTGGCGTCAGAGTCTGGGGAGGCCTGGCAGGCCGCGGCGCTGCGGCCGCAGGCGGTGGCCGCGGCGATCCGGGCCGAATCCGGCGGCGTACTCGGTGACACCGAGATGCTGTCCAACCTGCGGGCGCTGCAAACCGAACTGACCGGCGCCGGGGTGCTCGAACCGCTGTTGTGCGCGGCGGGCACCACCGACGTCCTGGTCACCGCCCCGGACGCGGTGTGGGTCGACGACGGCGCCGGCCTGCGCCGCACCGCGATCCGGTTCGCCGACGAGGCAGCCGTACGCCGGCTGGCCCAACGGCTGGCGGTGGCCGCGGGGCGTCGGCTCGATGACGCCCAGCCCTGGGTGGACGGGCAGCTGCGCGGCTTCAGCGTCGCGGGCACCGGTGAGTTCACCGTGCGCCTGCACGCCATACTTCCGCCGGTCGCGGCCGACGGCACCTGCTTGTCGCTGCGGGTGCTGCGGCCGGCCACCCAGGACATCGCCGCGCTGACCGACGCCGGCGCCATCGCGCCGCCGGCGGCCGGCCTGCTGGCCGACATCATCGCCGCCCGGTTGGCGTTTCTGGTCTCCGGTGGCACCGGCGCCGGCAAGACAACCCTGCTGGCCGCGATGTTGGGGGCCGTCCCCGCCGCCGAGCGGCTGGTCTGCGTCGAGGACGCCCCCGAGTTGCAGCCCCGCCACCCGCACCTGGTCAGGTTGGTGGCCCGCGCGGCCAACGTGGAAGGGGCCGGCGAGGTGGGGCTGCGCGACCTGGTCCGGCAGGCGCTTCGGATGCGGCCGGACCGGCTGGTGGTCGGCGAGGTCCGGGGCGCCGAAGTGGTAGATCTGTTGGCGGCGTTGAACACCGGGCACGACGGCGGCGCCGGCACCGTGCACGCCAACAGCCCCGCCGAGGTACCGGCCCGGCTGGAAGCGCTGGCTGCCCTCGGTGGGCTGGACCGCGCCGGGCTGCACAGCCAACTGGCCGCCGCGGTCCAGGTGTTGCTGCACGTCGGGCGTGATCGCAGCGGCCAGCGCCGGCTCACCGAGATCTCGCTGCTGCGCCGCACCGCCGACGGCTGGGTGCAGGCCGCACCGGTATGGCAGGCGGAACGAGGCCTGAGCGGCCACATCACCGAATTCCAGGCCCTGCTTCGTGATCGGATACCGACATGACCGGCGCGACGGTGGCGGCGCTCGCGTTGGCCGGGGCGGTGCTGCTCGGTGCCGCGCCGCGGCGCCGGCTCGGTTCCATAGGCCGGCCCGTCAGCGGGGCCGGCAGGTGGCGGGCCGGCTGCCTCGTCGTGCCGGCCGCCGGTTGCGTGCTGGCGTTGCCCGCGAGCGTCTGTCTGGCCGGAGCGGTGCTGGCCGGCACCGCTGCGCTGCGGCATCGCCGTCGGCTGCGGGGCCGGCGTGCCGTGGCGGAGTCACGCGCGCTGGAAACGGCATTGGATGTCCTGGTCGGGGAGTTGCGCGTCGGGGCGCATCCGGTGCGTGCCTTCGCCGTTGCCGCAGCCGAGACCGATCACGAAGCGGTGGCCGCCGGCCTGCGCGGCGTGGTCGCCCGGGCACGGCTCGGCGCCGACGTCGCCGGCGGCCTGCGGGATGCGGCCGAATCCTCGGCGCTGCCCGCGCACTGGGAACGGCTCGCGGTCTATTGGGGGCTCGGCGGAGAGCACGGCCTGGCGATTGCCACCCTGATGCAGGCCGCGCAACGCGATATCACTGCCCGGCTGCGGTTTTCGGCGCGGGCAGACGCGGGGATGGCCGGTGCGCGGGCGTCGGCGACCATCCTGGGCTGCCTGCCGGTGCTCGGTGTGCTGCTGGGGCAGTTGATCGGGGCCCGGCCGGTGAGCTTTCTGCTCGGCGGGCCGGGCGGGGTGCTGTCGGTGATAGGGGTGAGCCTGGTCTGTGCCGGGCTGTTGTGGTCGGACCGGATCACCGGACGCGCGGGCGCCGCGTCGTGAGTACCGCCGCGGTGTTGCTCGGACTGGCCGTACTGGCCGCGGCCGGGCCGTCGACGGTGCGGGCACGTGCCGGGATGCGCCGAACCGACCCGCCGCCGCCGCGGCGGGCGGCGCCGGGGAGCGACGCCCTGGCGCTGGCCGCCGGCCTCGAGGTGTTCGCGCTCTGCCTGTCCGCCGGCATGCCGGTGTCCGGCGCTGCCGCCGCCACCGCCCGGTCGGCGCCGCCGCAACTGGCAGAAATGCTGCGCCGCGGCGCGGATCTGCTGGCACTGGGGGCAGACCCGGGCACCGCGTGGTCGGCGCCGGCGGACCGGGCATCCGGCGCGCTCGACCCGTCGACGACTGCGGTGCTGCGACTTGCCCGGCGGTCGGGGGATTCCGGCGCGGCGCTGGCGGCCGGGCTCGGAGAGCTTGCCGCGCAGTGCCGCGACGATGCCGCGCACGCGGCGACGGCGGCCGCGGAGCGCGCCGGGGTGCTGATCGCCGGACCGCTCGGGGTGTGTTTCCTGCCGGCATTCGTGTGCCTGGGCATCGTGCCGGTGGTGGCCGGGCTGGCCGGCGACGTCCTGCGGTCGGGCCTGCTGTGAGCGGGCGATGCTTCGCGGAGGGGCCGCGAGAACCCGTATCGGGTGCTGCTGAAGGAGGTTTCGTGAGAACACGGGTACTACAGGCGCGCAACATATTTCGAATCCTGCAGTTGAGAATGGTGCTGCTGGCCTCCGACGAGTCGGGAATGTCTACGGTTGAATATGCGATCGGCACGATTGCCGCCGCAGCCTTCGGGGCGATCCTCTACACCGTCGTCACCGGCGATTCGATCGTGTCGGCGCTGAACCGGGTCATCGGGCGTGCGCTGAACACCAAGGTCTGACGGGTCGTGGCCGGTCGTGGCCGACTTGCCGGTGATGCCGGCGCCAGCACGGTCGAGGCGGCGTTCGCACTGGCGGCGCTGGTCTCGGTGCTGGTGTTGTGTTTGGCCGGAATCAGCGCGGTGTCCGCCCAGGTCCGCTGCATCGACGCCGCCCGGGAGGCCGCCCGGCTGGCGGCACGCGGCGACGCCGCCGCGGCGACGGCGGTGGTGGGACGGCTCGCGCCCGCCGGTGCGGCGGTCCGGCTGCGCTCCGATGGCGGATTCGTGGTCGCGACGGTCACCGTGCGGCCGGTGCTGCTGCCCGGCTTGGCGGTCAGCGCCGAGGCGGCTTCGGCCGCCGAACCGTCGCGGTGAGGCCGGTGCGGCCACCGTGGCGGCGGCGGCCATGGTCGCGGTGCTGCTGAGTGTCACCGGCGGCGGCTTCCTGCTCGGCGCCGCCGTCATAGCGCGGCACCGGGCGCAGACGGCCGCCGATCTGGCCGCCCTGGCCGGCGCGGCACAGCTTGCCGCCGGGCCGGAGGCGGCCTGCGTCGAGGCGAAACGACTGGCGAGCCGGCTGCGGGCGGGCGAAACCGGTTGTGCGATAGATGGACTCGACGTGGTGGTGACCGTCACGGTGCCGCTGCCCGCTGGTCGGGTCGGCCCTGCCCGGGCCAGCGCCCGGGCCGGGCCCGTCGGCTAGGGCGCGTCCGGGGCCAGTCCCGCGTCGGCCAGCTCGGCATCCGTGGGCAGCCGCATCGCGACCAGGCCGGCATAGGTGCCCTCCTCGAGCTCCACCCGGTTGACGGTCACGTGCACCGGTGCCCAACCGCCGCCGGACTGTCGCAGCCGCAGCACCCCGGTCGTCGGCCCCTGGCTGAAATCGGTTGTCATGCGGGCGATCAGGGCCTCGTCGTCGGGATGAACCCGGGGCGCATCGACGGTGCCGCGCCAGTCGTAGAACGGGCACGGGTCGTCCAGCCACTTCAGCAGCCGCCAGTCGACCAGGTCGACCATGGCCCGGTGCACACCGGGCTGGGCCAGTCCGTGCAGGATCTGCTGGGCCAAAAAGTCGGGCCGCTGCACGGTGCCGTCGAGCTGGCCGCGCCAGTTCATCCCGCGCGACACCAGGTGCTGTCGCCCGCCGGGATCGTCCTCCCAGGCGGTGCGGGCCACGAAACCCACTCGGATGGTGTCGCCGCGGAAATCGGTGACATCCCAACTGCTGCAGATGGTCTGGCCGGGCTCGGCCCGGATCGCCAGCGCCAGCACCTTGTTCTCGTTCGGGCTGAAGTCACGGGTGGGCAGCTCCTCGGCGAACGCCCGGCCGTGGGTGGCCTCCACCTCGGGATTCTTGCCGCTGTTGGCCAGCGATTCCTTGGTGTCGGTGGCGACCCCCAGGGTCAGGTCCCACTTCAGCGGGCCCGGCGTGGGGCGTTCCGGTGGCTCGATGTCGGCCGGCCCGCTCCAGACGTGCACACCGTGCACCCGGCCGTCGGACATCACCACCGGCTCGGTGCGGATCACCCGATCGTTGCGGGGGGTGATGCTGGCCAGGCTTTCCCCGGTTCGCACCGATTCGGCGATCGCGGTCTGGATCGCGGCCAGGTGCGGACTGCGACGCAAGAACTGCGCTATCGGCACCAGGTTCTTCACCTGGCGCCCCTGCGCGACGACTGCCGGTTCACCTCCGAGCGTCTCCACCAGCAACCAGTCGTGGGCCATAGTCTGAGGATTTTACCGGCCAACCGCCTTCTGCCAGCGCGAACAACGACTGTTTGCCAGGGCTCGCCGGTCCGCCGCCGGCAAACCGCTCACTCCTCAAGTTGCGCGGCCGCGGTGCAGCCGGTAACTTACCGCCGCATCCGGCCTGTGCCGGTTGGGAGCGGATCGCTTATTTCGACCGTTCGTCTAGCTGCTCCGTCGGCGTTTCTGCGTGGCGAAATGCGCCATCGCGGCCCGCGGGGTACCGGCTCGGGGGAGTCGGCCGTTCGGGGGGTCGGCCGACTCCCGCAGTCGTTCAGCTGCCGCGGTGCCCGCCGTTGATCTCGCCGAGCACCAATCGCAACACCCGCACCGCGCCGTCCTTGTCCAGGGGTTCGTTGCCGTTGCCGCACTTGGGTGACTGCACACACGACGGACAGCCGTGCGGGCATTCGCAGGACGCGATCGCCGCCGCCGTGGCGGCCAGCCAGGCGTCCGCCGCCCGGAATCCGCGTTCGGCGAACCCGGCGCCGCCCGGGTGGCCGTCGTAGACGAACACGCTGGGCAGCCCGTCGGGGCCCACCGCGGTGGACAGTCCGCCGATATCGCCGCGATCACAGCTGGCCACCAGCGGAAGCAACCCGATCGCGGCGTGCTCGGCGGCATGCAACGCCCCCGGTATCCGCGGTTCGGTGACCCCGCAACCCGCCAACGCCTCGGCGGTGACGGTGTAGACCACCGCGGTGGTGGCCAGCGTCGCCGGCGGCACGTCCAGCTCGACGAAGTCCAGCACTTCGCCGGTCGGCAGCCGGCGCAGGTAGCCGACGATCTGGCGGGTCACCGTGACCGGCACCAGACCGAGGCTGACCGGGCCGAACGAGGCGCGTTTCCCCTCGCCGGTCACGTCGATGTCGGTGATCTCCCTCGCGAACGTCCCGTAGCCGGGATCCTCGGCGTGCACGAAGGCGATCTGGCCCTCGAGGTCCAGCGAGTCGACCAGATAACTCTCGCCCTGATGCAGATACACCGCGCCGGTGTGCACGGTGGCCGGCGCCCGGCCGGCGTCGACGCTGCCCAGCAACCGGCCGGTGTCGGCTTCGACGATGACCACCTGGCCGCCGGTCGAGCCGCGGATGTCCACCGCCGGATGCGGGTCCAGATCGGGCGCCGGGAAGTACTTCTCGGACCGCCGGCGCAGCAACCCGTCGTCGACCAGATCCTCGGCGACCCGTTCGGCGCCCAACTGCGCCACCTCGGCGACCGTCAGCGGCAGCTCGGCTGCCGCGCACAGCAGCTGCGGACCCAGCACATACGGGTTTGCCGGGTCGATCACCACCTGCTCGATCGGCTTGTCCAGCAGCGCCGCGGGATGGTGCACCAGATAGCTGTCCAGCGGGTCGTCGCGGGCGATCAGCACGATCAGCGCCGTCTGGCCGCGCCGGCCCGACCTGCCGGCCTGCTGCCAGAACGACGTCACCGTGCCGGGGAAACCCGCGAGCACCACCGCGTCCAATCCGGCGATGTCCACCCCGAGTTCCAGGGCGTTGGTGGTGGCCAGGCCGTACAACTCGCCGTCGGCCAGCGCGCGTTCCAACACCCGGCGGTCCTCCGCGAGATACCCCGCCCGATAGGAGGCGATCTTGTCGGCCAGCGCCGGGGCGACCGATTCCAGCCGGGTGCGCGCCGCCAGCGCGGTCAGTTCGGCGCCGCGGCGCGACCGCACGAAGGTCAGCGTGCGCGCGCCCTCGGCGATCAGATCTGCCATCACGCGGGCCGCCTCGGTGCCGGCGGCGCGGCGCACCGGTGCGCCGTTCTCGCCGGTGATGTCGGTGCGCAGCGCGGGCTCCCACAGCGCCACCGTCCGGGCGCCGTGCGGCGAGCCGTCTTCGGTGACCTCGGCGACCGGGTGGCCGATCAGTGTCGACGCGCTGGTGCCGGGTGCCGCGGTGGTGGCGCTGGCGAAGATCACCGTGGGCCCCGGACCGGGCCCGTAGCGCGCGCACAACCGCAGCAGCCGCCGCAGCACCATCGCCACATGTGAGCCGAAGATCCCCCGGTAGTAGTGGCACTCGTCGACGATCACGAACCGCAGCCCGCGCAGGAAGACCGCCCAGCGGGGGTGGTTGCGCAGCATCGCCGCATGGATCATGTCCGGGTTGGAGAACACCCAGCGGGACCGTTCCCGCGCGAATCGGCGGATCTCGGGCGCGCTGTCGCCGTCGTAGGCGGTCGGTGCCACCGCGCCGCTGGGGGTGCCCAGCCGTGGAACCGCTGCGGTCAGCTGGTGGGCGGTGCGCAGCTGGTCGTGACCCAGCGCCTTGGTCGGGGACAGGTACAGCACCCGGGCGCGGGGATCGTTCGCCAGCGCGGCCAGCGCCGGAAGCTGATAGGCCAGCGACTTGCCCGACGCGGTGCCGGTGCAGATCACCACGTGACGCCCGGCGTGCGCGAGTTCGGCGGCGGCCAGTTGGTGCGACCACGGTGTGTCGATCCCGCGCCCGGCGAACGCCGCGATGACGTCTGGTTCGGCCCAGTCCGGCCAGGCGGCGGGCAGCCCGGCCGACGCCGGCAGGTCGGCGACGTGACGCAGCGGCTGTTCGCCGGGTTCGACCCCGGCGAGCGCGGCGGTCAGCAATTCACCGCCGAAATTCGCCGTCATTGCCCTGTCCCTAATCGTCGGTATAGAAAGTCCGCCGCCGTATTGTTCACCGTTCGCCCGACGATTTGGGCACGGCAGTCTGTCCTCGGCGCGACGAACATGGTTGACTGATGGGCGGTCGTAGCTTCTGTGTTCGTGTAAAGCCTTCGCAGGATCTGTGGTTGCGGCCGCAGTGCCCGCGAGGGAGTGGCCGGTGGCAGCACCGGCCGACGCCAGGGTACGGCGGCCGGAACAGGCCCGGGGCAGCGAAAATCGGTGCCCCGAACAACGGTGCACCGCACCGGGCAAGAAGAGTAAGGAAAGATCGACAAATGCCACAGGGAACTGTGAAGTGGTTCAACGCAGAGAAGGGCTTCGGCTTCATCGCGCCCGAAGACGGGTCGGCGGACGTGTTTGTCCACTACACGGAAATCCAGGGGTCCGGCTTTCGCACCCTCGAGGAGAACCAGCGGGTGGAGTTCGAGGTCGGGCAGAGCCCTAAGGGCCCGCAGGCCACGGGCGTGCGCTCCATCTAAGCAACTGGATTCGACGACACCCCCCGGGCAGCTCCGGCCAACGGAGCACGGCCGGGGGGTTTCGTTTCGGGCGCCCCGAGCCGACCCGGGCGCCGCCGGACGGCGGACCGGCTTACTGTCGGTGACGTGAGCCAGCTTTCCTTCTTTTCGGCTGAGTCGGTGCCGCCCAGCGTCGCCGACCTCACCGGCGTGCTGGCGGGCCCGGGACAGATCGTGGTGACGGGCGGCGGGGCGCGGCTGTCGGTCGTGGTCGACGCGCAGTGGCGGGCCATGGCGCTGGCCGAGCTGATCAGCGCGGCCGGCCTGCTGCCCGAGATCACCCGCACCGACGAGGACACCCCGCTGGTGCGGACCGCGGTGGACGTACAACTGCTGGTCGTGGCCGAGGCCTGGACCCGCGGAGCGGTCAAGACCGTGCCGCCGGGGTGGCTGCCGGGCCCGCGGGAACTGCGGGCGTGGACGCTGGCCGCCGGCGCCGCCGAAGCCGACCGGTATCTGCTGGGGCTGGATCCGCACGCGCCGGACACCTTCGCGCCGCTGGCCTCGGCCATGATGCGGGTCGGGATCGCGCCCACGCTGATCGGTACCCGCGGCAGCCGGCCGGCACTGCGGATCACCGGTCGCCGTAGGCTGTCGCGGCTGGTCGAGAACGTCGGGGAACCACCCTCGGATCCCGAGGCGTTGGCCCAGTGGCCGCGTGTCGGGGCACCGATCCGGGGCCATCGCGGTGGTCTTTGAGAGAATTCAGCGCTGAACGCCGGTTTGCGTCGGCACGGCCGTGAGTGCGAGATTGTCAGTTGTCCACCGGCGGCGCGGCCTGCAGGTGCAGACAGAAGTGGAGCGTAAGCGCAAGGTGGCTGACTCTAAGACGGTGAGCGCCCGCAATGGCGATAAGACACCCGTGCGGCGACTCGTCATTGTCGAGTCGCCCACCAAGGCGCGGAAAATCGCCGGTTACCTGGGCAGTAACTACGTCGTCGAGTCCTCCCGCGGGCACATCCGGGACCTGCCGCGCAATGCCGCCGACGTGCCGGCGAAGTACAAGTCCGAACCGTGGGCGCGGCTGGGCGTCAACGTCGACGCCGACTTCGAGCCGCTCTACATCGTCAGCTCCGACAAGAAGAGCACCGTCACCGAACTCAAGGGACTGCTCAAGGACGTCGACGAGCTCTATCTGGCCACCGATGGTGACCGGGAGGGCGAGGCGATCGCCTGGCACCTGCTGGAGACCCTCAAGCCGCGCATCCCGGTCAAGCGGATGGTGTTCCACGAGATCACCGAGCCGGCGATCCGCAACGCCGCCGAGAACCCCCGCGACCTGGACATCGACCTGGTGGACGCGCAGGAGACCCGGCGCGTGCTGGACCGGCTGTACGGCTACGAGGTCTCACCCGTGCTGTGGAAGAAGGTCGCGCCGAAGCTGTCGGCCGGCCGGGTGCAGTCGGTGGCCACCCGCATCATCGTGCAGCGCGAACGCGAGCGGATGGCGTTCCGCAGCGCCTCCTACTGGGACGTCGTCGCCCAGCTCGATGCCAGCGTCTCCGAACCTCCGGCCGCGCCGCCAACCTTCTAAGCCCGGCTCGTTGCCGTCGAC
>CAYNJD010000037.1:0-12865 GCA_964397355.1 uncultured Mycobacterium sp.
ACTGCGAGGGCGGCAGCCGCCACGGTGGCGCACCGGTGAGCGAGGCGTTCCATAAACCATCCTCTCCACGTATCCGCGTGCAAGTTGCTTAATAATATCCAAGAATCATCTGTGCGCAAGCCTTCGCTCGGTCGGATTCCGGCTGGCGACGGCCCTCCCCGGCCCGCTGACTGGAATCCACCGGCTTGGGCACCTTAACCACGCCTACGGGCTACGACGCCACCCCTGACGCCCAATTCTCAGCAAACCTAAAGTATGTGTTCCCGCTGTCGCCCGGCGTCCCGGGCCGATCCGGCCGTCGAGTCCGCTACGGCCGCTTGACCCAGGTTCCGGCGTCACCGACGATGCCCACCGGCACCGCGCCGGTCAGGCTGACGTTGGCCACGCTCGGGCCGACGGCCACGATCGTGGTGTCCTGGAGTATCGGCAGCACCGTCGCCATGTTCCAGAGCCGGGGCTCGACGTCCGCGATCACCTCGCCGATCGGCTTGCTGCCGTCGAGCGCCGCATCGATCTCGGCCTGGATGCCGTGATCGCAGACGCCGGTGATGTTCGACGGGGCCTGCACCAGCGCCCCGGGGGTGGCCGGGCCCGGCGGGGCCTTCGACGTCGGTGTGGTCGGCTCCGCCACCGGCGACGGCGACGGCGCGGCCGGCGCCGGTCCCGGGGGGTTCGTCGTCGGCACGGGGGTGGCGGCCAACGCGATGCAGCCGTAGCGGGAGGCCAGCAGCGTCGCCAGGTCGCCCCCGGCCTGCTGCCAGCCGACGATGGCGTCGACCTGATGGGTGACCAGTGCCTCCCGGTAGAGCTTGACCGGATCCAGCGGCAGCACGGTGGCGGCGATCCCCACGTTGCGTAACTGGTCGGCGGCGGTGTTGGCCACGGCCACCGACGTCGGATCGTTGGCCGCCACCCCGATCACCAGCGACAGCTGTTCGCCGCCCTTGCTGATTCGCCCGCGGGTGATCTCCGGTGGATGCGGCAAGGTGGGCTCGGCACCCGCCGGCGGAACCACCGAGGACGGGGGCGCGTCCTTCTCGACCCGGTAGCCGGCCGCCTGCAGCAGCGCCAGCGCCGCCGCGTCGGACATCGCCGGCGGCGCGGTCGGCACGTAGCCGGGGTCGCTGGGAGTGCGGATCTGGGCCTGGGCCAGCGTCACAGTGTTGTCGCTGCCGGCCCCCACCGTGGCCAGCAGACCGACGTCGAGCAGCCCCAGGATCGCCCGGCGGACCCGCACGTCCGCCAGCTTGGGTTCGGCGGCGCGCAACGCCAACTGCATCACCCGCGGCGTGACCACCCGGGAGGTCTGCACCCCCGGGATCACCGATAGTTGCGCGAACGCCGCCGAGCCGCCGTGGACCTGGGCCACCTGGGTGTCGCCGTTGCGGATGGAGTCGGCCAGGGCGGCCGGCGAGCCGGCCCGGCGGAACAGCACCAGGTCGGGTTTGGCCGGCGGGCCCCAATAGCGGTCGTTTCGGGCGAGCAGGATCGCGTCACGCTGCGGGTCGATGTTCTCCACCCGGAACTGGCCGCCGGTGACCGGCAGCGCCCGGGCCAGCCCGGCCGGAAAGCCGCCGGGCACGTCCTTGACGATGTGCGCGGGCAGGATGTTGGAAAACAGCTCCCGCCAGGCCGGATAGGGCTTGGCGAAGGTGACCACCACCTGCTTGCCGCCCTCGACGGAGTGCACCCCGGTGATCAGGTCGTAGCCCGCCGGGTCGACGACGCCGGGCTGGCTGACCATCTGCTGCCACAGGTACCAGAAGTCGTCGGCGGCGATCGGAGCGTTGTCGGTCCAGGACGCCTCGGGCCGGATCCGGTAGGTCACGGTGAACGGCGCGTCGTCGGTGACCTTGGCCGACACCAGCAGCGTCGGGTCCATCTCCCACCGCGAGCCGGTCGGCGTGCCGGAGTCCGGGATCGGCCGGAACGCGCTCGGCAGCACCAGCGCGCTGATGGCCGCGGTGACCGCTGACAGGTCCGAACGCAGGTGCGGGTTGAAGCCGGCGCCGATCGTATCGATGCCCATGATGATCTGGCTGATACGTGGTGGCGGGGGCGCGGTGCTTTTCGGCGTCTCGGTGCTCTGCGGCGCCGGTGGCGGGTTGACGGTGCACGCCGCCGTGGTCTGTGTCAGCACCAGCAGCATCGCCGAAACCAGTGCCCCCACCGTCAGATGGGCGCGGCGGACGGGGTTCGGCACGGGGACCAGCGTATCGGGGGCGCCCAAATCTATAGGTTCTTGGCGCGGGCGCGGCTGCGCGCCCGCAATGTCGAGTCGAGCTCGACTTTGCGCACCCGCACCACCTCGGGGGTGACCTCGACGCATTCGTCGGCGGCGCAGAACTCCATCGCCTGCTCCAGGTCGAGCTCGATCGGGCGGGCCAGCGTCTCCATCACATCCGCTGTCGACGACCGCATGTTGGTCAGCTTCTTCTCTTTGGTGACGTTGATGTCGAGGTCTTCGGCCCGGGGATTGATCCCGACCACCATGCCCTGGTAGGTCTCCTGGCCCGGCTCGACGAAGAACTGGCCGCGGTCGGCCAGCTGGATCAGCGCGAACGGGGTGATGGACCCGGCCCGGTCGCTCACCAGCGAACCGGTGTGGCGGGCACGGATCTCCCCGGCCCACGGCTGGTAGCCGTCGAAGACCGCGTTGGCGATCCCGGTGCCGCGGGTCTCGGTGAGGAAGTCGGTGCGCCACCCGATCAGGCCGCGGCTGGGGATGATGAACTCCATCCGCACCCAGCCGGTGGTGTGATTGGCCATCTCGGTCATCCGGCCCTTGCGCCCGGCCGCCAGCTGGGTGATGGCGCCGACGTACTCCTCGGGGCAGTCGACCGTGAGGTGTTCGAACGGCTCGTGCACCTTGCCGTCGATCTTCTTCGTCACCACCTGCGGTTTGCCGACGGTCAGCTCGAAGCCCTCCCGGCGCATCTGTTCGACGAGGATGGCCAGCGCCAGCTCACCGCGGCCTTGTACCTCCCAGGCGTCCGGCCGGCCGATGTCGACCACGCGGACCGAGACGTTGCCGATCAGTTCGGTGTCCAGCCGGGTCTTGACCATGCGCGCGGTCAGCTTGTGGCCGGAGACCTTGCCCGCCAGCGGGGAGGTGTTGGTGCCGATCGTCACCGAGATCGCCGGTTCGTCGACGGTGATGCGCGGCAGCGCGTGCGGCGCGGCGGGATCAGCGAGGGTGTCGCCGATCATGATGTCGCCGATGCCGGCGACGGCGACGATGTCACCGGCGGCGGCCTCCTCGGTCGGGGTGCGCTCGACGCCCTCGGTGACCAGCAGTTCGGTGATCTTGGCGCCCGCGGTCACCGGCTCGCCGTCGACCTCACGCATCCAGGCGACCTGCTGGCCCTTGCGGATGCGGCCGTTGTAGATGCGGATCAGCGCGAGCCGGCCCAGAAACGCCGACGCGTCGAGGTTGGTGACCAGCGCCTGCAGCGGCGCGTCGGGGTCGCCCGACGGCGCGGGCACGTGCTCCAGCAGCACGTCGAACAGCGGGTCGAGGTTCTCCCCGTCGGGAATCTGACCGTCAGCGGGGGCGGTGGTGCTGGCCACCCCGGCACGGCCGGACGCGTACAGCGTCGGAAGGCCCAGCGCGTGCTCGGCGGCGGCCTGCGCCTCGTCGTCGAGGTCGCTGGCCACATCCAGCAGCAGGTCGTGGCTGGCGTCGACCACCTCGGCGATGCGGGCATCGGGGCGGTCGGTCTTGTTGACCACCAGGATCACCGGTAGATGCGCGGCCAGCGCCTTGCGCAGCACGAACCGGGTCTGCGGCAGCGGGCCTTCGGAGGCGTCGACCAGCAGCAACACCCCATCAACCATCGACAGCCCGCGTTCCACCTCGCCGCCGAAGTCGGCGTGCCCCGGGGTGTCGATCACGTTGATGCAGGTCACGGTCCCATCGGCGTGGCGGCGGTGCACGGCCGTGTTCTTGGCCAGGATCGTGATGCCCTTTTCCCGCTCCAGATCGCCGGAGTCCATGATGCGTTCTTTGGCGTCGTCGCCGCGGACGTGCAGGGCGCCGGACTGGCGGAGCATGGCGTCGACCAGAGTCGTCTTGCCGTGGTCTACGTGCGCGACGATGGCGACGTTACGAAAGTTCACCGGGCGATTCTGCCAGCGCACCCCACTGATCGCGAAAACGCGTGACGAGCGTTACGGCCCCAGCGGGGACTCGGCGGTGAAGCGTTCCAGCTCTTCGAGGTGCAGTTCGGTCAGCGCCTGCAGGCACTGCGCCGCCGCATCGGTGAGTTGCAGCCGGATCACCCGTTGGTCCTCACTGTCGCGGACCCGGGTGACCAGGCCGGCCGCTTCGGCACGCTGGATCAGCTCACCGGCGCTGTGGTGGCGCAACAACAGGTATTCGGCGACGTCACCGACGGTCGGGCCCCGCGAGTCGGCATGGCCGCGGACGGCCAGCAGCAACTGATGCTGCGCCGGGGTCAGCCCGGCGGCCTGCGCCTGATCGGCGCTCCACCGCTCGAAGCGCCGGAGCCGGGTCCGGAACGCGAGCAGCCGGGTGTAGACGTCGTCAGGCAGGGCCACGCCGGTAACTTTAAGCCGCCCCGCCGGGCCGCGCGCCAATCAGCGCAGCCGCGCGGTGATCTGAATCTCGACAACGGCCCCCGGCGAGGCCAGTTCGGAAATCCCGACCGCGGTCCAAGCCGGGTACGGGGCGGACACGAAGGCGTCCTTGACCGCGCAGAACTCCGCCATGTGCGCCCTGAGGCCGACGTGGTAAGTCGTCATCTGCGTCACGTCGGCGAAGGTGAGCCCCACCTGCGCCAGCAGGCCGCGGAGGTTCTCGAAGGCCAACCTGAACTGTTCGGCCGGATCCTCCGGCACGGTCAGGTCGGGACGGAAGCCGATCATGCCCGAACACCGCAGGTGATCGCCGTCGATGACCGCGGGGCTGAAGTGATAGGTGTCGTACATCGGTTGCATCCAGTCCGGGATGACGGTGCGGGTCATGGGATCTCCTCGGGTTTCAGCGCAGCTGAACGAAGTACTCGGGATGGTAGGGGTCGCCCGGCGTCAGCGTCGGTCGTTGAGCCCGCTGATGTCATGCCCGAAGTCCGGGGTGGCGGGCGGCGGTGGCCGGTAGAACAGCTCGCGGGCTTCAGCTCCCATGCGAGCGGATTTCGATCCCGCCGCGCAATGCGACGTTCTCTGCGCACTGGTGGACGGGCTGGCATTGCACGCGGTCAGCGATCCCGCCAGGTTTCCTGCCGCCCGGCTCGAGGCGCTCGTCACCTGGCAGCTGGACAACCTCCGGCCGTAGGGCGGCCCTAAGGCGGGCCCCCGACCCCGTTCTGCACCAGTTGTTCCGGGCAGTACGACTGCGCCGCAATTCCCACGAACTGCGCGCCGTGCTCGGTGGTCAGGCCGGGGTTGCGTGCCTTGAGGGCCTCGAGGACCTCCGGGCTCGGCTTGCCCTCCGCGATGAAGCCGCACACCATTTTCGCGGTGATGATCGCCTGATCCCCGCGGTTATAGGTGATTCCGGCCGCCTGCAGGGCCGCGAGGAAGCCGGCGTCGGTCTCGGCCGGATCGGCGTGCGCCGGCGCGGCCAGCCCGATCATCACCAGCGCGCCGAGCAGCGCAGCGGGGGCCCTCACCAGCCCCGCCGTGGCGGTCGGGAACCCATCGGCTGATTCTTCTTCGCGGCGTCACGGCTGCGGTAGACGATGTAGGGCCGGAACAGGTATCCGATCGGCGCGCTGAACGCGTGCACCAGGCGGGTGAACGGCCACAGCGCGAACAGCGCCAGCGCGATCATCACGTGCACCTGGAAATAGATCGGGGCCTGCAGCATCAGGTCACCGCGCGGATCCAGCGACCAGATCGACCGGAACCAGACCGACACCGTCTGGCGGTAATCGTGCTCCTCGCCGTAGGCGGTGGTGCCTATCAGGGTGCAACTCATGCCGGCCACCAGCGCACACACCAGCACGGCGTACATCAGCTTGTCGTTGATGCTGGTCGCCTTGAACACATACTGTTCGGTGCGGCGCCGGTAGATGAGCAGCCCCACGCCGACCAGGGTGGCGATGCCGGCGGGCAGACCCAGGATCAGCGCCTGCATGTGGTAGAGCCGGTCGCTCATGCCCAGTGCGCGGGTCCAGGACTCCGGCACGAACAGTCCCATGATGTGGCCCATGATCACTACGAAGCTGCCGAAGTGGAACATCGGGCTGCCGATGCGTAGCAGCTTGGACTCGTACAGCTGCGAGGAGCGCGTGGTCCAGCCGAACTTGTCGTATTTGTACCGCCACCAGGTCGCCACACCGGCGATGGCCAGCACGAAGTACGGCCCGATGTCCCACCACAGTTCCGCGGGGTTGATCGTCGACATGTTGATCGGCGTCATCGCGTCGGCACCTTCGGCATCCCCAGCGAAACGGTCGCCGAATATGGTTGCAGACCAACGGCTTCCGCCGGCGGACCGGCAGCCATCAGCTCACTCACGTTCTGCACCTCCTGATCGGTTGCCGGGGGCAGTGTCTCGCACACCGCGGCGACGGTGGGGGCATACGGTGAATCCGCGTCGGTCAGCGACTTGCGCAGGACGTCGAGCGGCACCCGGTGCGCCACCAACAGCCGCCGTCCGGCCTCCGGGTCGACCGTCGCGGCGAACTCCAGCACCACCGGCAAATGGTCGGGTGCCTCTCCCACGGGCGGCTCGGCGCCGGCCTCGCGGTAGGCGGTGGCGAACGCCAGCATCTGCATCCCCCGGTTGCGGGTGTCCCCGCCGGTCCAATAGGTCAGAAACATCGTGGAGCGCCGTCGCATGTCGAAGGTTTCGACGTAGTCGACGGCGGCGGCCATCGGGTCGGCTGCTCGCAGCGCGGCGATGGTGCGCCGCAACAGCTCCGCCGGTGTCGCATCGGCGTGCTCGAGCAGCGCGTCGACGGTATCGAGTCGCTGATCCAACTGCTCGTCGGGGTAGGCCAGCAACAGCGACGCCGCCTGCCACACCGCCCGGTCGGCGGGGCCGCCCGGCTGGCGCCGCAGCGAACGGATGAATCGCTTCACTTGTGCTCCGGGAACATCTCGGGAACCGCCCGGTCGCCGCCGCCCCAGTTGAGCAAGTTGGTCCGGCCACGCGGCCGTTGCGCGTGGCCACCGTTCTCCACCATGTGAAACGACGATTCCGACCCGCCGTCGCCATCGACGAACGGGTCGTCCTCATACCCGTTGGGCCCGCCGGTGATGGAACACCCCATGTGTTCGAGCTCGTGCGCCTTCTGACTGTAGGCGGTCGGGATCACGTAGCGCTCTTCGTATTTCGCGATCGCCAGCAGGCGGTACATGGAATACATCTCCTCCTCGGTCATGCCGACCGAGGCGGGGATGTGCGGCTGGGTCTCCCGGCCCAGGCTGATGTCGCGCATGTAGGAGCGCATCGCGGCCAGTCGCCGCAGCACGTCTTCGACGATGCCGGTGTCACCGGCGGTGAACAGTTCGGCGAGGTAGGCCATCGGGATGCGCAGCGCGTCCAGGGCACCGAACAGGTTGCCCAGGTCCTCGCCGTCGTGCCCGTCGCGGCTGACCGCGTCGACCACCGGCGACAGCGGCGGGACGTACCAGACCATCGGCATCGTCCGGTACTCCGGGTGCAGCGGCAACGCCACCTTGTAGGTGTTGATCAGCGCGTAGATCGGGGAACGTTGGGCCGCCTCGATCCAGGTGTCGGAAATCCCCTCGGCGCGTGCGCCCGCGATCACCTCCGGATCGGTCGGATCCAGGAACACGCCGCGCTGCGCCTCATACAGGTCGGTGTCTTTTTCCACCGACGCCGCCTGCAGCACCGCATCGGCGTCGTAGAGCACCAGCCCGATGTAGCGCAGCCGCCCGACGCACGTCTCCGAGCAAATGGTCGGCAGACCGACCTCGATCCGCGGGTAGCAGAAGTGGCACTTCTCGGCCTTGCCGGTCTTGTGATTGAAGTACACCTTCTTGTACGGGCAGCCCGACACGCACAGCCGCCAGCCCCGGCAGCGGTCCTGGTCGACGAGCACGATGCCGTCTTCCTCGCGCTTGTAGATCGCCCCGGTCGGACACGACGCCACACACGACGGGTTCAGGCAGTGCTCGCAGATCCGCGGCAGGTAGAACATGAAGGTTTCTTCGAGTTCGCTTTTGACCTGGTCGCTGACCTTGGCCAGGATCGGGTCGTTGGCCAGGGTCTCCGGTGACCCGGCGAGGTTGTCATCCCAGTTGGGTCCCCACTCGATCTTTATCGGATCACCGGTGATCGAGCTCCGCGGCTCGGCGACCGGGATGGTGTCACCCAGCGGCGCCGACGTGAGGTTCTCGTAGTCGTAGGTCCACGGTTCGTAGTAGTCCTTCAGGCCGGGCAGGTTGGGGTTGGCGAAGATGTTGAGCAGCTTGTGGACCCGTCCCCCGGCCAGCAGCCGCAACCGGCCCTTGCGGTCCAGCGTCCAACCGCCCTTCCAGCGGTCCTGGTCCTCGTAGGTGCGCGGATACCCCCCGCCGGGGCGGGTTTCGACGTTGTTGAACCAGACGTACTCGGTGCCCTCGCGGTTGGTCCAGGCCTGTTTGCAGGTCACCGAGCAGGTGTGGCACCCGATACATTTGTCCAGGTTCATCACCATGGCCATCTGCGCCATTACTTTCATTGCTCTAGTACCTCACGTCCTGGTTGCGGCGGCGCCGCACCACCGTCACCTCATCGCGCTGGTTGCCGGTCGGTCCCAGGTAGTTGAACGCGAACGCGTGCTGGCCGTAGCCGCCGGCGAGATGGCTGGGCTTGACCCGGATGCGGGTCAGCGAGTTGTGGGTGCCGCCGCGCTTGTTGTTGGTCTCGGCCCGCGGCGTGTCGACGGTGCGCTCCTGCACGTGGTAGACGAACACCACCCCGTCGGGCATCCGCTGGCTGACGATCGCCCGGCCGACGAAGATGCCGTTGACGTTGACGGCCTCGATCCAATCGTTGTCTTTCACACCGATTTTCGCGGCGTCGCCAGGGCTCATCCACATCGTGGGCCCGCCGCGGGACAGCGACAGCATGTAGAGGTTGTCCTGATAGGTGGAGTGGAACGACCACTTCGAGTGCGGCGTCAGATACCGCACCGTGATGCCGATGCCGTCGCCGACCTCGCCGAGCTCGGGCGCGTCGAACAGCCGCGCCATGTCCAGCGGCGGGCGATAGACGGGCAGGTGCTCGCCGAGCTCCTCGATCCAGTCGTGCGCGGTGTAGAAGTGCATCCGGCCGGTCAGGGTGTGGAACGGCTTGAGGCACTCGATGTTGATCGTGAAGGGCGCGTAGCGCCGGCCACCGGTCTCACTACCGGACCATTCCGGGCTGGTGACCACCGGCACCGGGCGAGCCTGGGTGTCGGCGTAGGTGATCCGCTTCTCCTCGCTGCCCTCCGAGAGGTGCGCCAGCCGCTGTCCGGTGCGCTTCTCCAGCTCGCGGAAGCCCTCGGTCGCGATCCGGCCGTTGGTGGTGCCCGACAACGCCAGCACGGTGTCGGCCATCCGCGTCGCCGTGGTCAGCGCCGGCCGGCCCGCGCCGGCGCCGGACTTCATCACCCCGAACCGGCCCGCGAGGTCCTCGACCTCTTCGTGCGGAAACACCGTGTAGCCCTTGGTGGTCAGTCCCAACGTGTCGACCAGCGGTCCCAGTGACTGCCACTTGTCGTGGATTGCGGTGTAATCACGTTCCACCACAGTCACTTTGGGCATGGTCTTGCCCGGAATCGGCGTCTCGCCGGTGCGCAGCCAATCGCGTTCGGTGCCGTCGGGGTAGGCCATCGCGTCGGCGGTGTCGTGCAGCATCGCGGTGAGCACCACGTCATTGCGGACACCGAGGTGCTTTTTGGCCAGCCGGCTGAAGACACGGGCCACCGCGCCGAACGCGTCATAGTCGCTGCGGGTCTCCCACGGCGGGTCGATCGCCGCACTGAACGAGTGCACGTACGGGTGCATGTCGGTGGACGACAGGTCGGCCTTCTCGTACCATGTCGCCGCGGGCAGCACGATGTCGGACATCAGCGTGGTCGAAGTCATCCGGAAGTCGATCGACATCAACAGATCCAGCTTGCCCTCGGGAATCTCGCTGTCCCAGCGCACATCCTGGGGTTTCACCCCGCCGACGGGCGGCTCGCCGAGCACGCTGGCGTCGGTGCCCAGCAGGTGTTTGAGGAAGTACTCGCCGCCCTTGCCCGACGCGCCGATCAGGTTGGCCCGCCACACCGTCAGCACCCGCGGCCAGTTCACCGGGTTGTCCGGGTCGGTCACCGACAGCTTCAGCTCACCGGCGGCGAGCTGCTCGGCGACGTACTCGCCGGCGTCGCGGCCCGCGGCGTCGGCCTCGTCGGCCACCTGGAGGCTGGACTTATCGAACTGCGGGTAGAACGGGCTCCAGCCCATCGCGGTGGCCGAAGCCAGGATGTCCATGGTGTGCTTGCCGTCGAACCGGCCGCGGCCCAGCGGGGTGGTCAGCTTGTCCGCACCGTAGCCGTCGTAGCGCCACTGGTCGGTGTGCGCGTACCAGTACGAGGTGCCCGGCACCTGCCGTGGTGGCCGCGACCAGTCGTTGCCGGCGGCCATCGTCTGCCATCCGGTCAGCGGGCGCACCTTCTCCTGGCCGACGTAGTGCGCCCAGCCGCCGCCGTTGCGCCCCATCGACCCGGTCAGCATCAGCAGCGCCAGCACCGCCCGGTAGGTGGCGTCGCCGTGGAACCACTGGCAGATGCCACTGCCCATGATGATCATCGACCGGCCGCCGGATTCCTCTGCGTTGCGGGCGAATTCACGTGCGATCCGGATCGCTTGGCTGGCCGAGACCCCGGTGATCGGCTCCTGCCAGGCCGGGGTGTTGACCTTGGTGCCGTCGTCGTAGCCGGTGGGCCACTCCCCCGGCAGCCCGGGCCGGCCCACCGAATAGTTGGCCAGCATCAGGTCGAAGACGGTGCAGACCAGGTGCTCACCGACCTGGCGTACCGGCACCCCACGCTCGACCACGGTGCCGTGACCGTCCACCGAGTCGAACCCGGGTAGCGACACCAGCCGGCCACCGCCGTTGATCCGGCCCGAGCCGGCCACGGTCAACGCCGGCCGCAGCTCGCCGAGGTCCAGGTTCCATTTGCCCATGCCCTCGTCGCCCCAGCGGAAGCCCAATGAGCCGTTGGGCACCACAACGCTGTCGCTGACCTCATCCAGCACGGCCGGTTTGAACGCGGCGTTCTCGGTGTCCTGGCCCAGGTCGGCGGCGGTCAGGTTCTTGCCCGGCACCAGCCGGCCGTCACGCTCCTCCAGCTTGATCAAGAACGGCAGGTCGGTGTAACGGCGGGCGTAGTCGCTGAAGAACGGCACCTCCTGCTTGATGTAGCACTCGGTGAGGATGACGTGGCCCATCGACATCGCCAGCGCGCCGTCGGTGCCGGCCGCGCACGGCATCCACTCGTCGGCGAACTTGGTGTTGTCGGCGTAGTCCGGGCTGACGCTGACCACCTTGGTGCCGCGGTAGCGCACCTCGGCCATCCAGTGCGCGTCGGGCGTGCGGGTGATCGGGACGTTGGAGCCCCACATCATCAGATACGCCGCATCCCACCAGTCCCCGGATTCCGGGACGTCGGTCTGGTCGCCGAACACCTGGGGCGAAGCGACGGGCAGGTCGGCATACCAGTCGTAGAACGAGGTCATCACCCCGCCGAGCAGCTGGATGAACCGTGCTCCGGCCGCGAACGACACCATCGACATCGCCGGGATCGGCGAGAAGCCGGCGACCCGGTCGGGGCCGTAGGTCTTGATGGTGTGCACATGCGCGGCGGCGATCATCTCGGTGGCTTCGGCCCAGCTCACCCGCACCAGCCCGCCCATGCCGCGAGCCTGCTGGTAGCGCCGGCGACGCTCCGGATCGGCCTGGATGTCGGCCCAGGCCAGCACCGGGTCGCCGAGGCGCGCCTTGGCCTCGCGGAACATCTCGACCAGCGGTCCCCGGGCGTAGGGGTAGCGGATCCGGGTCGGCGAGTAGGAGTACCAGGAGAACGAGGCGCCGCGCGGGCAGCCGCGGGGCTCGTATTCGGGCCGGTCGGGTCCCACCGACGGGTAGTCGGTGGCCTGGTTCTCCCAGGTGATGATCCCGTCCTTGACGAAGATCTTCCACGAACACGACCCGGTGCAGTTCACCCCGTGGGTGGACCGGACCACCTTGTCGTGGCTCCACCGGTCCCGGTAGAAGATGTCGGCCTCCCGGCCGCCCTTGCGGGTGACCGTGCGCCGATCCGGTGAGACCTGTCCCGGGGTGAAGAATCGACCGCTGCGCTCCAGCAATTCCTCAAGCGGGCCGCCGATACGGGCGGTGGAGGGGGGCACAGCGGGTGTCATCCAGATTCTCCTTAGAGGGCCGCTTCGTGCAGCGGTTCACGTCCCGGCCGGGGCCGCCGCAGCACACCATCTCAGGCCAAAAATCCAGCGTAGCGGGGTATATCGCTCAGCGACCGAATTCGTCGGCAAAATTTACAGAGCTGTTTCACCTACAGTGCCCGAGTCAGGTCGGCGATCCAAGCTCTGTCGGCAGGTACCCAGTCAACGTCCGGCAACTCCACAGCAGTCACCCAGCGAAGGGCCTGATGGTCGTCGGGACGCGGCTCGCCGTGCGCCAGGCTGACCCGGTAGGCCCGCAGCGTCATGCTCGGCTGATGCGGCGGCCCCAGCTTCGCCTCTCCTGCGTCGAGCCTCGCTGAACCGCTCGGCCGATGCGCCGGTCCCAGCTTCGCCTCTCCTGCGTCGAGCCTCGCTGAACCGCTCGGCCGATGCGCCGGTCCCAGCTTCGCCTCTCCTGCGTCGAGCCTCGCTGAACCGCCGGGTTCAAGCACGA
>CAYNJD010000037.1:12965-15956 GCA_964397355.1 uncultured Mycobacterium sp.
CCCAGCTTCGCCTCTCCTGCGTCGAGCCTCGCTGAACCGCCGGGTTCAAGCACGACGTCATCGCCGAGGCGTTCGCCGACCGTGATCGCCGCGGCGTCGAGGCCCAGCTCCTCGGAGAGCTCCCTGACCAGGGCGGCCGGTTCGGTCTCGCCGGGCATGACCTTTCCGCCGGGCAGCTCCCAGCGCCCGGCGAGCTCCGGCGGGCGGCGCCGCTGGGCGATGAGCACCGCCGAGTTCACGATCACGGCTCCGGCGACGACGATCTGGGTGGGCATGGCGTGTGAGGCT
This sequence comes from uncultured Mycobacterium sp., assembly GCA_964397355.1. Taxonomy (GTDB): domain Bacteria; phylum Actinomycetota; class Actinomycetes; order Mycobacteriales; family Mycobacteriaceae; genus Mycobacterium. Next base: position 13,254 of record CAYNJD010000037.1, read on the forward strand.
ATACCGTCCTACCGTCGGGTATGGCTTTGTTGACTGACGATCAGGTGGACTCGGTGCTGGCCGGCCTCGAGGGCTGGGAGCGTGCCGATGGCGCGCTGCGCCGCTCGATCAAGTTCGGCTCGTTTCTGGCCGGCATCGACGCGGTGCGGCGGGTGGCCGAGCGCGCCGAGGAGGCCGACCACCACCCCGACATCGACATTCGCTGGCGCACCGTGACGTTCGCGCTGGTGACGCACTCCGAAGGCGGCATCACCGACAAGGACGTCGCGATGGCCGGCGAGATCAACCGGATTCTGGCGAGCTGACCCGAAGGGTCGCCATCCAGGCCAGCGTGGCCAGCACGCCGACGATGTAGACCAGACCGGCCCACGCCAGGTACCACGGCCGGCCGTCCTGCCAGATGGTCGGCTGGGCGAAGCTCAGCAGCCAGGGCACCCCGATGAGGGTCAGCGCCAGCCAACCCCAGCCCAGCACCCGGGCGCCCGGGCGATCGGCGTAGCGGCCGTGCAGCAGCCAGATCATCAGCGGAACCAGCCACACCCAGTGATGGGTCCAGGAGATCGGCGACGCCAGCAGCCCGAACAGCTCGACCACCAGCAGTAATCCCAGCGGGTCGGGCCGGGCGGCCTCGGCGCTCAACGCGCGCCAGGCCAGTACGGCCAGCACCGCGGTGACCGCGACCGCGATCAGCACCGGCGCGCCGTAGCCCGCGTCATGGCCCAGGATCCGGGAGATCCCGCCGCGCCAGGACTGGTTGAACGAGGTGCCGATCGGCCCCACCCGGTGCGCATCGCCCAGCAGCTCGGTGAAGTAGCGCCGGGCCTGGTCGCCGGTGACCCAGACCGACACCGCGATGGTGCCGGCGAAGACCACCGCCGAGAACACCGCGGCGGCCCAGCGCCGCGCCCCGGCCAGATAGACGCCGGCGATCGCCGGGGTCAGTTTCACCCCGGCCGCCAGCCCGACCAGCAGGCCCGACACCCACCACCGGCTGCTGTAGACCGCATACAGCACCGCCAGCGCCAGGATCACGTTGATCTGGCCGTAGTCGAAGGTGCTGCGCAACGGTTCGGTCCAGATCCCGACCGCCGTCCACAGCATCGCGACCCGGCGGTTCAGCGAGGCTCGACGAAGGAGAGGCGAAGCTGGGACCGCCGCATCAATCCGGCGTCCGCCGCCGGCCGCTGTCTCGAGCAGTCGCTGGCACAGCCGCACCACGCCGTAGAGCGCGGCCATGGTCCCGATCTGCCATCCGAAGGCGACCAGCCCGAACGGCAGCAGGTGCAGCGGGTAGAACACCACCGCCGCGAAGGGCGGATAGGTGAACGGCAGCGGGAAGTCCGGCGTCTGGTCGGCGTAGACGTAGTCATACAGCGTCCCGGGCCCGCTCAGCGCCGCCGCACCGCTGATGTAGACGTGCAGGTCGACGAAGTTGGCGCCGCGCGGGGTCAGGTAGGTCCAGGCGATCCGGGCCACGATGCTGACCGCCAGCAGCAGTGGCGCCCATGCGGTCAACCGAAGTGCCCAGGACCGCGCAGCCGGGGTGTCGAGGGTGGTGTCTACCGGCACGACTTTAGCGAACAGCCGGCAGGTCACCGTCGTGGTTCGGGTCCGTAACGCTTCCATAAATGACACACGTGTCACTTGAGCCTCACCAGCAACAAGCTAGCTTCGAATTTCAGTAGCCACCGCCGACGAATTTGGGGGATCTCATGTCGCGAGTCCGGACGCTGTTCAGCACCACCGCCGCCACTGCGACCGTGGCGGTCGGGTCATCGGCCGCGCTGCTCTTCGGCGGCCTGGGGCCGATCGCCGCGGCCGACCCGGCCGTGCCGGCCCTCCCGCTGCCCGCCGCGGGATTCCCGGGTCTGCCGGCGATCGAGCAATTGAGCCCGGTGATCCAGCAGGCAGCCGCCGACCCGGCCGGGGCGTCCGACCTGCTGATGGCCGCGGCTGCCGCGTTCGCCGGCAACTCCGCGGCGCCGGCCGGATCGCGCCAGGTGGCCGACTCGGTGGCGCAGTTCGTGCAGTCGCCGCCCGAAGCCCCCGCCGCGCTGCCGGGCGAGCATGTCCCGACCGCCGGTTCGGCACCGGGTCTGGTGGCTCACCTGCCCAGCGGCATCGACCCCGCCAAGTCGGTGGGCCCGGTTCCGCAGGCCGCGCCCAGCGCGCCGGAGGCCGTCCCCGCGCCCGCCGAAGCGGTTCCGGCGGCCCCCGAAATCGCCGAAGGCCCGCCCGCTGCGGCTGTCGCCGCCCAGCCGGCACCGGCCGACGCGGCGCCCCAGGCCGCCGCACCGGGCACCGAGCCGACCGCCAACCCCGGTTTCGGCCCGGACGCCCCGCCGACCCAGGACTTCCTGTACCCGTCGATCGGGCCGTACTGCCTGGCCGACGGCGGCAACGTCATCGCCACCGCGCTGTCGGTGGCGGGCCCGGCGACCATCCCCACCCCCGGCCCCAAGCCCGGCCAGACCGCCTACGTGTTCACCGCGGTCGGCACTCCCGGCCCGGCCGAGACGCAGAAGCTGCCGCTGAACGTCACCTGGGTGAACCTCACCACGGGCAAATCGGGCAGCGCCACCCTGCAGCCGCGCACCGACATCAACCCGGACGGGCCGACGACGCTGACCGCGATCGTCGACACCGGGTCGGGCAGCATCATGTCGACGATCTTCGGGCAGGTCAGCACCAAGGATCACCAGT
>CAYNJD010000038.1:0-15614 GCA_964397355.1 uncultured Mycobacterium sp.
CGGGTGCGCATCAGCGCGGCAGTACGGCCTCGATGGCGGCGATCACCTCGGGTGCATCCGGCACCGTGGTCGGCCGGAACCGGTTGACCACCGCGCCGCCCGGCGCGAGCAGGAACTTCTCGAAGTTCCATTGCACATCACCGGCGGACCCGTCGGCGTCGGCGGTCTTGGTCAGCTCCGCGTACAGCGGATGCCGGTCGTCGCCGTTGACGTCGGTCTTGGCCAGCAGCGGAAACGTCACGCCATAGGTGGTGGAGCAGAAGGTCTGGATCTCCTCGGGCGTCCCGGGCTCCTGGCCCATGAACTGATTGCACGGCACCCCGAGCACGGTCAGGCCGCGGTCGGCGTAGTCCTGCGCGAGCTTTTCCAGGGCACTGTATTGCGGTGTGAGCCCGCACTTGGACGCGACGTTGACGACCAGGACGGCGCGGTCGGAGTAGTCGGCCAGCGAGGTGGACTGGCCGTCGAGGGTGGTCAGCGGGATATCGGTGAGGCTCATGGCGGCGAGGTTACCCGCTGACAGTGCCGCGGTCTCGGCGTACCGTCATCTGCGGCGCGCACATTGCAGGGAGGCCACGTTGGCACCATTGATCGCCTTGTTGGTGGGCAGTTTCGCGGCCCGGATCGCCGGTTGGCTCGGCGTCGGCTACGCGGCCAGCTGGGTCAGCTCGCTGGCGGTCGGGTTGGCCGTGATGTTCATCGTCACCGGGGTGGCGCACTTCGTGTCGCCGTTGCGCGCCGATCTGATCGCGATCGTGCCGCCTCGGCTGCCACAGCCGGGGTTGTTGGTCACCGTCACCGGGGTGGCCGAACTGCTCGGCGCGGTGGGGCTGCTGGTGCCCGCGACGCGGGTGGCAGCCGCGGTCTGCCTGTTGGTGTTGATGCTGGTGATGTTCCCGGCCAATGTCTACGCGTCCCGGATGCCCGCGCCGCCGAAGTCGATGACGACGCAGCTGTCGGTGCGGGTGGCCGAGCAGGTCGTCTTTGTGGCGGCGGCGCTGGTGGTCGCGGTCGGCTCGGCCTAGTCAGGCCCGGGCGGGCACCGCCTCGCAACCCGCGGTGGTCAACAGCCAGGCGTAGCAGAACGCGGTCTCCTTCCAGCGCTCGTAACGCCCGGAGATGCCGCCGTGGCCGGCGTTCATCTGAGTCTTCAGCAGCACCGGGTTGGCATCGGTCTTGGTGTGCCGCAGCGCCGCAACCCATTTCGCCGGCTCGACGTAGTACACCCGGGTGTCGTGCAGTGACGTCATCGCCAGGATGGGCGGGTATTCGCGGCGGGTGACGTTCTCGTACGGCGAGTAGGACTTCATGTAGAAGTAGGCGTCCTTGTCGTCCAACGGATTTCCCCACTCGTCCCACTCGGTGACGGTCAGCGGCAGCGACGGGTCCAAGATGGTGGTCAGCGGGTCGACGAACGGCACCTGGGCCACCACCCCGGCGAACAGTTCCGGCGCCAGGTTGGTGACCGCGCCCATCAACAGTCCGCCCGCGCTGCCGCCCATGGCCACCAGGTGTTCCGGCTCGCAGACGTGGGTGTCGATCAGGTGGCGCGCCACCGCGACGAAGTCGGTGAAGCTGTTCTTCTTCTCCAGCAGCTTGCCGCGCTCGTACCACAGCCGACCCAGCTCACCGCCGCCGCGGACGTGCGCGACCGCGAACACCATGCCGCGGTCCAGCAGCGACAGCCGGGCGATGGAGAATTGCGGGTCTTCGCACATCTCATACGCACCGTAGCCGTAAAGCAGTGTGGGAGCGGGTAGTTCGATACCGGCACGATGCACGATCGACACCGGGATCCGGGTGCCGTCCTGCGCGTAGGCCCAGTCCCGGTATTCGACGTAGTCGCCGCGGCGGTAGTCGCCGAGCACCGGCTGTTCCCGCAGCAGGGTGCGGTCGCCGGTCGCGAAGTCGATGTCGTAGATACGCACCGGGGTGATGAACGACGTGGCGCCGACCCGCAGCTTGGGCGACTCCCAGTTCGGGTTGGTCGCCAGGCCCGCCGAGGTCAGCTCGGTGTCGAACGTGATCTCCTGCGGCGGCCGGTAATCGCCGTCGGCGCCGATCGGCCACAGCTGGATGCGGGGCAGCCCTTCGGCGCGGTACCCGACCACCAGGTGGTGCGCGAAGGCGTCCACCCCGTCGAGTCGTACGTCGTCGCGGCCGGCGATCAGGGTCTGCTGCGCGGACGGGTCGTCCACCGGCGCCTGCACCAGGGTGAAGTTGACCGCGCCGTCGTTGTGCAGCATGAGGAAGTAGTCCCGGCCGGCCAGGATCGCGTGCTCCACCGAGTACTCGACGCCTTCACGGCGCGGCAGCACCACGGTGAACTGCGCGTTCGGATCGGCCGCGTCGGCGTAGCGCACCTCGGAGGTGATCGACGACCCGGCCGCGATCAGCACATAGGCGTCGCTGCGAGTGCGCCCTACCGAAAGCCAGAATCGCTCGTCGTCCTCGTGGTAGACCTGCTCAGCGGGCTCGTCAGCGCCGATCCGGTAGCGCCACACCGTGTCCGGGCGCCAGGCCGCGTCGACGGTCACGTAGTAGACGGTCCGGTTGTCGGTCGCCCAGGTCACCCCGGCACCGATGCCGGCGATCTCGTCGGCGAGCAGCTCTCCGGTGCGCAGGTCCTTGAACCGCAGCGTGTACCGCTCGTCGCCGACGACGTCGACGGAGTAGGCCAGGATGTTGCCGTCCGGGCTGACACCGGCGGCACCGAGCGCAAAGAAGTCATGGCCGTCCGCCTCGGCGTTCTGGTCCAGTAGCACCTGCTCGCCGGCGATCCCGGTGGCCTCGTCCAGCTGCGGTGGGTCCCAATCATCGGGATCACTGACGGGACAGCGACATTGGACGCCGTACTGCTTTCCCTCAAAGGTTCGCGCGTAATACCACCAATCGCCGCGACGCGCCGGCACCGACAGGTCGGTCTCCTTGGTGCGCGCCTTGATCTCGCTGAAGATGCTCTGCCGCAATGGTTCCAGGTGAGCGGTTGCGGCGTCGGTGTAGGCGTTCTCGGCTTCCAGGTGGGCGATCACCGCGGGATCGTCTTTGTCCCGCAGCCATTCATAGGGGTCGACGAAGACGTCCCCGTGATGCGCCCGGGTGGTCTCCACCCGCTTCGCCGACGGTGGGTCCGGAAGCGTCTGCGCCACGTCGGTCATGCGTCGGGGCCAATCCAGTCGTCGAAGGAAAGACCTGAAATCCGTTCGTAGGCCTCGACATAGCGAGCCCGGGTGGCGGCGATGATGTCATCGGGAAGCGGCGGGGGCGGCTGGGCGCCGTCCCGGTCCCAGCCGGATTCCGGACCGGTGAGCCAGTTGCGCACGAACTGCTTGTCGAAGCTTTGCTGTACTTCGCCGGCCCGGTAGTGATCGGCCGGCCAGTACCGCGACGAGTCGGGGGTGAATACCTCGTCGGCCAGCACGAGGTTGTCGTGTTCGTCGACGCCGAACTCGAACTTGGTGTCGGCGATGATGATTCCCTTCGTGAGCGCGTGGTCGGCGGCCTGCACGTAGGTCTGCAGCGTGCGGTCGCGCAGCTGGCCGGCCCGCACCGGCCCCACCAGATCGATCACCTGAGCGAACGAGATGTTCTCGTCATGTTCGCCGATTTCGGCCTTGGTGGCCGGCGTGAACAGCGGATTGGCGAACCTGCTGGCCTCCCCCAGGCCCGGCGGCAGCGGGATGCCGCACACCGACCCGCTGCGCTGGTAGTCCAGCAGACCCGACCCGGTCAGGTAGCCGCGCGCAACGCACTCGACCGGCATCATCTGCAGTTGACGCACCACCAGCGCCCGCCCCAGCACCTCGTCGGGGATGCGCGGGTCATCGGGCGGGCCGGCCAGGTGGTTGGGCGCTTCGACGAGGTCGAAGAAGAAGACACTCATCGCGGTCAGGATCCGGCCCTTGTCCGGGATCTGACTGTCCAGGACGTAGTCGAACGCCGAGATCCGGTCGGTGGCGACGAACAACAGGTGCTTGTCGTCGACCCGATACAGTTCGCGGACTTTGCCACTGGCCAGGTGCTGATAGTCGGAGAGCGCGGGACGCGACATTGCGACAGCCTAACGGGTGGCCGGCATAGCTATCACGGCACCGGAGGACGCCGGTTGTGCTGGGATCGGACCCATGACTTCACGGTTGCTGCCCTACGCCACCTCCCCCGGCCGCCTGGTGGCCCAACTGTTCAGCGACGTCGCCGTCGCGGTGTGGACATTCCTGTGGGTGCTGGTCGCGCTGGCCGTGCACGGCGCGGTCGCCGCGATCGCCGGGGTCGGACGACAGTTCGAGCGGGGCGCCAACGGGGTGGCCGACAGCCTGGCCGCTGCCGGGCACAGTGCGGATCGCATTCCGCTGGTGGGCGACGCGGTGAGCAAGCCGCTGACCGCGGCCGGCGAGGCGGCGGTCGACATCGCCGGCGCCGGCCACAACCTGAACACCACCGCCGGCTGGCTGGCCTATCTGTTGGCGGTCGCGGTCGCGGCGCCGCCGATCCTGGCGGTGGCCATGCCGTGGCTGGCGTTGCGTTTGCGGTTCTTCCTGCGCAAGCGGGCCGTACTGGCGCTCGCCGCCTCCCCCGCCGGTCAGCAGCTGCTGGCGCTGCGGGCACTGAGCAACCGACCGCTGCGCAAGCTGACCGCGGTCAGCCCGGATCCGGTCGGCGCCTGGCGGCACGCCGACCAGGCCGTGATCGGGGGTCTGGCCGCCCTTGAGCTGCACTCGGCGGGCCTGGCCCGGCGAATTCGGCGCGATCCTGTGCGCTGAGCGACGATTATCGCGCCGAAATCGCAGGGGAACCACCCGGACGTCGTCACCGTCCACTCTTGGTATGAACGATTACCTACGCCGGCACGACGGCGTCATCACCCGCGCGCAGGCGTTCAGCTGCGGCCTGAGCGATTCCGGGATAAGCCGACGGCTGCGGTCCGGGCGTTGGCGAAGGATCGGTCCGGGCGTCTACTTCGTTGACGACCGGCCGTTCACCACAGCGGCGCGAATCCGCGCGGCGGTCTGGAGTCACGGGCCGGCTGCGGTCGCCAGCGGTCTGGCGGCCGCGTTCTGGCACGGGCTGCTGCGATCCCCGCCGGAGATCGTCGAGGTCACGGTGCCGCGCGACGCCTACGGACGTTCGCGGCCCGGCACCCGGATCCGGCGACGCGACCTGCCGGCCCGCGACATCGTCGAGCGCAACGGTTTGCGTGTCACCGCGCTGCCGCTGACCGCTCTCGAAGCAGCGGTACGCCCCGGCGGCGGACTCACTGTGCTGGACACCGCGTTGCAGCGGCACACCGAACTGCCGCAGCTATGGCGCGCTCAGCTGCGCAACAAGGGCCGACACGGTTCGCCACGCGCCCGCCGGATGTTACGAGCGGCCGATGACGGTAGCCGTTCACATGCAGAGCGGCTGTTCATCCGGCTGCTGCACGATGCCGGCATCACCGGGTGGATAGCCAACCACCCGGTCGGCGGATACCACGTCGATGTGGCGTTTCCGGCGGCGAAGGTCGCGGTCGAGATCGATGGCCTGGCTTTCCACAGCAGTCCCGAAGACTTCCACGGCGACCGGGTGCGCCAGAATCGCATTGCCCTGCTCGGCTGGCAGGTGCTGCGCTTCACCTGGCTGGATCTCACCGAGCACCCGCAGCGCGTCATCACCGAGATCCGCCGGGCGATTTCGGCGCGATAATCGTCGCTCACCGCGAGAAATCGCGCCGAAATCGCAGGGCGGCAGCCCCGACCACGATCACCCAGGCCGTCAGCGCGTTCCAGAAGAACACCAGCGACACCGTCTGCAGCGCCGATGCCCGCAGCTCTTCGGCCATGGCCGCGGTGGCCACCGAGTACATCCCCAGCGGGAACACCAGCGCCCACCACGCGCCGGTGAGTCGCAGCACCGCCGGTCGCCGATTGATTCGATGCAGCACGAAGTAGACCAGCGGCGGGATCCACGCGCTGGCCACCGCCCAGGTCACGACGGTCACGACGCGCACCGGCCCGGCCAGCCAGTCGGCTGCCCCGGCGTAGATGGTGTGGCCGGCCAGGGTGGCGATCGCCAACGCCCCCATCAGGATCCAGTCATCGGGCGCGAAACCCTCCCGGTCCTCGCGCTCGCTGACGGCGCGCCACAGGATGAGCCAGGTCATCGCGATGTAGATCGCGATCGCCGACAGCCACACCACCACGGCCACCACCGCCCAGCCGCGATCTCCGGTGTGCAGGGCGACCCGCGCGGCCAGGATCGCCAGCCCCGACGTGCCGACGCTGGCCAGCTCCCAGGCGCCGTGGGCGCCGGCACGCAACTCCACCAGATCCCTGGCGGCCATGTTGCGACAGGTCAGCGCCAACAACACCAGCCACGCGGTCAGCGCCACCACGCCCAGTACCCGCGCCATCACCGGATGGGCGACCACGCGGGAATCCAGCACCGCGCATGCGGCGACGAAGGTGAACAACCGCAGCGTCACGTCCGGGTCACGAAGATCCCAGCGGGTGACGCCGCGGGCGGCGGCCAGCGTCAGCACCACCAGCACGACGGCGGCCAGTACGCCCAGCGCGTCGGAGAGCCAACGGTAGTGATGGTCGCGGGCGGCGATCGACAGGATGCCGGTGGCCATCACCACCGCGAAGGTATCCGGCGCCCGTATCACGGCCGCAGTTCCACCATCATGTGCCGCATTCCGGTGTGCCGGTTGCTGCGGGTCCATTCCACCGGTGCCACCAGCGCCACCTCACCGAACCGGCTCAGCAGCTCCTCGTAGAGCACCCGCAGTTCCAGCCGGGCCAGGTGCGCGCCCAGGCAGAAGTGCGCGCCGTGACCGAACCCGATGTGCGGGTTGGGTTTCCGGGTGATATCGAACTCGTCGGCGCGGTCGAAGACCGCTGCGTCGCGGTTTGCCGAGCCCTCCCACACCAGCACTTTCTGGCCGGCCTCGATCGTCTGCCCGCCCAGCACGGCACGGCGGGTGGCGGTGCGCCGCTTCGACGGTGACGGCGAGGTCCAGCGGATGATCTCCTCGATCGCGGTGGGCAGCAGGCCGAAATCGCCGCGCAGCGCCCGCAATTGCTCGGGATGCTGAGCCAGCGCCAGCAGCCCGCCCGCGACGGCATTGCGGGTGGTCTCCGCGCCGGCACTGAACAGCAGCTGGAAGAACAGGTACACCTCGAGGTCGCTCATCACCGGGTCGGTCGAGTTGGCCACCACCGACAGCATGTCGTCGCCGGGTGCGGCCCGCTTGGCCTCGATCAACTCCCGCCCGAAGGTGTAGACCCGGTTGCCGGCGTCCTCGATGGACAGCTGCGACACCACCGCGGCGCGCGAGCCGCGGAAGTCGAAGCTGGGCTCGATCGCCTGAAACAGCCAGTGCCGGTCGGCCTCCGGGACACCCAGCAGGATGCAGATCATCTGCATCGGCAATTCGGCGGCGACCTCGACCAGGAAATCGAAGGGCACGCCCGGCTCGACGTCGTCCAGCAGTGCCCGCGCGCGGCGCCGCAGGTCGGTTTCGACGCGGCGGATCATCCGCGGCGTCAGCCCAGAGCTGACCAGCCGGCGGACCTGCGTGTGCCGCGGCTCATCCATCATGTTCAGCAGCTGGCCGGCGATCGGGAGGTCTTGCAGCACGGTGCCGCCGAACGGTCTCGAACCGCCGGTCACCGACGAATAGGTCTCCGCGTCGCGCAGTACCTCAAGGGTTTCGGCGTGCGTGGCCACCGACCAGAAGCCTTCCCCGTCCGGGGTGTGCGCGGTGGGCTCGTGCCAGAACACTGGCGCCATCCGGCGGTGCAGCGCGAACAGCTGGTGCGGGAAGCCCTCGGCGAAGTTGTCCAGATCGGTGAAGTCAATGTCTGACAGCCCGCGAATACCCACGGTTTACAGGATCGCGCCCGGGACGTAGCCGGCCGCGGTCGGATACCGCTCCAGCAGCTTTTGCACTGCTCCAAACACCTGGTCGACCTGGTCGCCGGCCGCCCCGGTGAACGCCTGGCGGTCGGCGATGGCCGCCTGAAGCGCGGCCCGGTCCAGCGGCAGCCGCTCGTCGGCGGCCAGCCGGTCCAGCAGGTCGGGTTCGGCGCCGCGTTCGCGCATCGCCAGCGCGACGGCCACCGCGTGTTCCTTGATGACCTCGTGGGCGGCTTCGCGTCCCATCCCGGCACGCACCGCGGCGATCAGCACCTTGGTGGTGGCCAGGAACGGCAGATAGCGGTCCAGTTCCTTCTCGATCACCGCAGGGTAGGCGCCGAACTCGTCGAGCACGGTCAAGAAGGTCTCGGTCTGCCCGTCGACGGCGAAGAAGGCATCCGGCAGTGCCACCCGGCGCACCACCGAGCAGAACACGTCGCCCTCGTTCCACTGCGCGCCGGCCAGTTCGGCGGCCATCGAGGCGTAGCCGCGCAGCACAACCTGCAGGCCGTTGACCCGTTCGCAGCTGCGGGTGTTCATCTTGTGCGGCATCGCCGAGGAGCCCACCTGGCCTTCGGCGAAGCCCTCGGTGACCAGTTCGTGGCCGGCCATCAGCCGGATGGTGTGCGCCAGCGACGACGGGCCGGCCCCGAACTGCACGAGCGCGGAGAGCACGTCGTGGTCCAGTGAGCGGGGATAGACCTGCCCGACGCTGGTCAAAACCGTTGAGAAGCCCAGAAATTCGGCGACCCGGCGTTCCAGTTCGGCGAGTTTGGCGGTGTCGCCGCCGAACAGGTCGAGCATGTCCTGGGCGGTGCCCATCGGGCCCTTGATGCCGCGCAGCGGGTAGCGCTCGATCAGTTCTTCGAGGCGCTGCAACGCGATCAGCGTCTCCTGCGCGGCGCTGGCGAAACGTTTGCCCAGTGTGGTCGCCTGGGCGGCGACGTTGTGGCTGCGCCCGGCCATCACCAGCTCGCGGTTGTTTTCCGCGTGCAGGGCGAGCCGGATCGCCACCGCCACCCCGTGGTGGTGCACCAGCCGCAGGGACTGCAGGATCTGCATCTGCTCGACGTTCTCGGTCAGATCCCGGCTGGTCATGCCCTTGTGGATGTGCTCGTGGCCGGCCAGCGCGTTGAATTCCTCGATGCGGGCCTTCACGTCGTGGCGGGTCACCCGCTCCCGATCGGCGATCGAATCCAGGTCGACATCCTCGAGCACCCGCTCGTAGTCGGCGATCGCCTGCTCGGGCACTCGCACACCCAGTTCGGACTGGGCGCGCAGCACCGCCAGCCACAGCCGGCGTTCGGCGACGATCTTGGCCTCGGGCGACCAGATGTCGGTCATGGCGGCGCTGGCGTAGCGGGTCGCCAGAACGTTGGGGATGCTCACGAGCAGCTAGCTTACGGTCCCGCCGTGGTGGCCCGGATCAGCTAGGCCAGGACCGTCGAGCATCTCCACCTACGAGCTTTCCGCGCGTATGTTGATGGGATGGAGTTGTGGAGTTCGGCGCAGGCAGCCGAGCACTGGGGCGTGACGGCGGCGCGGGCGCGCGCGCTCCTCGCCGACCGCCGCATCCCGCGGGTCTCCGGTTATCCGGCAAGCGAGATCCGGGCCGTCCGCCGGCGTCAGGGGGCCCGGACCGACCTCATCACACCGCCACCTTCACTGACCCTCGCCGATACGGCTACTGCGATCGCCGAAGTGCAGGATGATCCGACCCGCCTTCGGGTGTTTTTCGAGTTCTGCCGCGCCGCGGATGAGGCCGGCTCGGGCGCAGTCGCACTCACCACCACCGAGCCGGCGCTAATAGGTGATCGGCGCTTCGACGCGCTACTTGCTGCCAGCGCCGAGTACCTCAGCTGCCGATATGGACTGCCGGGGCCGTTGTGGACTGTGACGTTCGACCGGTTTCTGCATCGGGCTTGGTGGGTGTCCACACTGCCCTCGGCGCGTCGTCACGCCCTGTTGTGGACGCCGGCGGCGTTCCGGCGCCGAGGGATATATCTGGATCGCCACGACCTCACTCAGGACGGAGTCGACGTCATGCCCGAGCCGCTATTCGACGCCACCGAGCTTAACCGGGCCTTCACCGCATTGGCTGCGAAGCTGCAGCAACGCAACGTGGTCGGTCATGTTCACGTTGTCGGTGGCGCAGCGATGTTGTTGGCGTACAACCCTGATCGCCTGGCCACCCGTGACGTCGATGCACTGTTCGGCCCCGATGGTCCCATGATCGCCGCCATCCACGAGGTCGCCGCCGAGAACGCCTGGCCGGCCAGTTGGCTGAACAATCAAGCCGCGGTCTACGTTTCCCGGTCGCCCGGGGAAGGCATCCAGGTCTTTGATCACCCGCACCTTCAAGTCGCGGCCACCCCGGCCGACCATCTGCTCGCGATGAAGGTGCTCGCCGCGCGTGCGGTTCGCGATGCTGACGACGTGCGGTTCTTACTCGATTACTTGGGCATTGCGGCAGCGGCTCAGGTGTGGGCCATAGTCGAGCGCTTCTTCCCGGGACTCGAGATTCCGGCGCGGTCACGCTCCCTGGTAGAGGATCTGCTCTGAGCAGCGCGCCCGTCGCGGCACCGGGGCCGCCAAGCCGAGGAGGGCTTCGGGGCGTTCGCTGTAATGATTCGCATGATGGGCGTGGTGCGATCTGGAATTGCGGTTCTGGCGATTGGCACCATCGTCGCCACCGCAGGATGCTCAAAAGAAGACAGCGACTCGACTCGCTGGTCTGCGCTACCTCACACAATGGGGTGCTACCCACCCAGTGACGACCACAATCCCAACGGTCCCGGCGCCGCGCGGGTCCAGCAGGTGACGCTGTCTCATGCCGGGGGGCAGCGCTTACAGCTCGAAGTGACTTTCTCGGGAGAGGTACCGCCCACACCGCGGGTCGTTCAGGGCCGATTCGGTCTCGATGATGCGCCGGGCAGCATCTACACCACCGATCCCCGTCTCGGGCGTGGACAGCCAAGGGTTCCTCAAATACCCGCCTGCCCGCTGCGATCCCGGCGACAAGGCGGCTATGGTCATGCGGACCAAAGCCTCACTCGTGGTCATTTGTTATGGGCCACGTGAATCGCTCTATTACAAGGGGATGCGGCTGAGCGACTCCGCCGCGATCCGCCTGGACAACGTGACCTCCAATGACAACGGCTTCACCGCGATCAATCCCACCGACGGCACCCGATACGAAGCAACCCTGCGAGCCCTCACCATCGTGGCCGGTGGCCAGGTAGTGGCATCGGAGGCCGCCGTCGAAAGCGCCTTCCTCTAGCACCACCACTCACTGTCCAGCGTCCTTACCGCGGCGCCCGGTTCAGTCAAAGGACGATCTCCTGCTCGAATCGCGCAGCCATCCGACGACGGCCGTCAAACGGTCGTCAGGTGTAGGTCGAACCGGCCTGAACCACCGCGTCTTACAGCGCGTGCAGGATGTCCTCGACCCGGTCCTTGGCGTCACCGAACAGCATGGCGGAGTTCTGCCGGAAGAACAGCGGGTTCTGCACGCCGGCGTAGCCGGAGGCCATGGAGCGCTTGAACACGATCACGTTGTCGGCTTCCCACACCGTCAGCACCGGCATGCCGGCGATCGGGCTGCCCGGGTCTTCGGCGGCCGCCGGGTTGACGGTGTCGTTGGCGCCGATCACCAGCACCACCGAGGTGTCGTCAAAGTCCTCGTTGATCTCGTCCATCTCCAGCACGATGTCGTAGGGCACCTTGGCCTCGGCCAGCAGCACGTTCATGTGCCCGGGCAGCCGGCCGGCGACCGGGTGGATGCCAAAGCGCACGTTGACGCCGCGATCCCGCAGCTTGCGGGTCAGTTCGGCGACACCGTACTGGGCTTGCGCCACGGCCATGCCGTAGCCGGGGGTGATGATCACCGAGTCCGCACTGGACAGCAGTTCGGCCACCCCTTCGGCGGTGATCTCACGGTGCTCGCCGTAGTCGGTGTCATCCGACGGGCCGGCCTCGATCCCGAATCCGCCGGCGATCACCGAGATGAACGAGCGGTTCATCGCCTTGCACATGATGTAGGACAGGTAGGCACCCGAGGAGCCCACCAGTGCGCCGGTGATGATCAGCAGGTCGTTGGAGAGCAGGAAGCCCGACGCCGCGGCCGCCCAGCCCGAGTAGCTGTTGAGCATCGAGACCACCACCGGCATGTCGCCGCCGCCGATGGAGGCCACCAGGTGCCAGCCCAGCGCCAGCGCCAGCACGGTGACCACGATCAGCAGCCACAGCTGCGGCTCGCGCACGAACCACACCGTCAGCGCGAAGAACGCGACCAGCGCACCGACGTTGAGGAAGTTCTTGCCGGGCAGCATCAGCGGGGCCGACTTCATCCGCGCCGACAGCTTCAGGTTCGCCACAATCGAGCCGGTGAAGGTGACCGCACCGATGAACACCCCGATGAACACCTCGGCGGAGTGGATGCCCAGCAGGCCGGCGTCGGCCAGCGCCCGGGCCTCATCACCGCCAGGGCTGTGCTCGACGTGCAGGTAGCCGTTCCAGCCGACCAGCACCGCGGCCAGACCGACGAACGAGTGCAGCAGCGCGATCAGCTCCGGCATGCCGGTCATCTCGACCACCTTCGCCCGCCACAGGCCGATCGCCGCACCGACCACCGTGGCGCCGATCAGCAGCGCCAGACCCATCGGCTGGATGTGGTGATGGGCGGCCAGCGTGATCGTCGCGGCCAGCGCGACCGTCATCCCGGCGATGCCGAAACTGTTGCCGACCTTGGAGGTCTCGTGGCGGCTCAACCCGGCCAGCGCCAGGATGAACAACAGGGCCGCGACGATGTATGCCGCCGAGGCGGCGGTCTCTATCGAGAACATAAGCGGGGTCTACTCCAACTTTCGGGAAGGTCGAGCGCAGGCTAGCTGCGGGAGAACATGGCCAGCATGCGGCGGGTCACCGCGAAACCACCGAAGACGTTGATGCTGGCCAGCAGGATCGCCGCCGTGGCCAGCGCCGTGATGGCCGGATCGCCGTGACCGATCTGCAGCAGCGCGCCGACCACGATGATTCCCGAGATCGCGTTGGTCACGCTCATCAGCGGCGTGTGCAGCGCATGGTGCACGTTGCCGATGACGTAGTAGCCGATCACGATGGCCAGGGCGAACACCGTCAGGTGCACCTGCAGCGCCGCCGCGGCGATCGCCACCAGCGCGAACAGCACCGCCGCGCAACCCAGCACCAGGCCCAGCCGCCGGCGGGCCGACATCGGTGCCTTGGCCGACGGCGTGACGGCCGGGGTCTCGGCGGCCTTGGCCGGAGCGGCCGAGACCTGCACCGGCGGCGGCGGCCACGTCGATTCGCCGTCGCGCACCACGGTCATCGACCGTTGCACCACGTCGTCGAAGTCCAGCACCAGCTGGCCGTCTTTTTCCGGCGTCAGCAACTTCATCAGGTTGACCAGGTTGGTGCCGTAGAGCTGGGAGGCCTGCGCGGGCAGCCGGCCGGCCAGGTCGGTGTAGCCGATGATCGTCACGCCGTTGTCGGTGACGATCGCCTGGTCCTTGACGGTGCCCTCGACGTTTCCGCCGTTGGCGGCGGCCATGTCCACGATGACACTGCCGGGTTTCATCGACGCCACCATCTCGGCGGTGATGATCCGCGGCGCGGGCTTACCCGGGATGAGTGCGGTGGTGATGATGATGTCGACGTCTTTGCACTGCTCGGCATACAGCGCGGCCTCGCGGGCCTTGTAGTCCTCGCCCATCTCCTTGGCGTAACCGGTGGCCGAGACCTCGGCCTCCTCCGATTCGATCGACAGGTACTCCCCGCCCAGCGAACCGACCTGGTCGGCCACCTCCGGCCGCGGGTCGGTGGCCCGCACGATCGCCCCCAGGCTGCCGGCCGCGCCGATCGCGGCCAGCCCGGCCACCCCGGCACCCACCACCAGCACCTTGGCCGGCGGCACCTTGCCGGCTGCGGTCACCTGGCCGGTGAAGAACCGGCCGAAGACGTGGGCGGCCTCCACCACCGCCCGGTACCCGGCGATGTTGGCCATCGATGACAGCACGTCCAGTGACTGCGCCCGCGAGATCCGCGGTACTGCGTCCATCGACAGCGCGGTGATGGGCCGGCGGGCCAGGTCCTCCACCCGATCCGGGTTCAGGGCCGGCGCCAGCAGGCTGATCAGCGTCGCACCCGGCTTCATCGCGTCCAGCTGCTCGGCCGACGGGGCGTTGACTCCGAAGACGATGTCGGCCGCGCGGGCGTCACCGATCGTCGCACCGGCCTCCACGAACGCCGCGTCGGTGAACGACGATGCCTCCCCCGCGCCGGCGTCGACCACCACCTCGTAACCGAGCTTGGTCAACAAAGCGACCGTCGCCGGCGTCGCCGACACACGCGTCTCACCGGGCTGCGCCTCGGATAGGACACCGATAATCATGACGTGGCTCTCCGCATTCACATCTCGTGGGTTTTCTTCCCCCGGTTACCCGCCGGTAGCAAAGTAGCGACAAAGGGGTCGCCGCAGCATACCGTGTGAGCTTCTCAGGCCGACACCGCGCGCTGGTCCAGCGGCGCGAGCAGGTCGATGACGTCGGCCACCGCGGTCCGGGCGACGACCCGCGGGTCCTGCCGGTGGTCGACCAGGGCCGCCATCACCGCGCCGTCGACGATGCAGACCAGGGCGTATGCCATCTCCACCCGGGCGATCCGCCCGGAACGCTCAATGGCCTCGGTGACCGCGTCCGACCGCTGGTGCAGGAGGCGACGCTGGATGTCGCGCAGCTCGGGCTGCCGCGCGCACACGATGTAGCGCTCGTAGCGGGAGATGAGCTGTTCGGCTGCTTGCGGACCGTTCTCCGGGCTCTCTTGCGACCCCACCAGCAGGTCCACCAGCATGTCAGCGGTGGTCTCGGCGCTGCGCCGGCGCCGGGACAGGCCGGCGATCCGGGCGCGCAGCTGGGCGACCTCCAACATGCCGATGTGTTCGACCGCGCTGGCGATCAGGTCGTCGAGCGACGAGAAGTAATAGGTGGTCGATGCCAGCGGCAGGCCGGCGCGCTGCGCGACCGCACGATGCCGCACCGCCTCGAACCCGCCCTCGCGCAGCAGCTCGGCGGCAGCGCTGATCAGCGCATACCGCCGGCGTTCACCCTTGGGCGTGACAGCTGTCATCACGCTTAGAGATGCTGCCAGTACAGCTATCGCCGCATCATGGGTTTCCATCTTTTAAGACAAACCGTGCGGGCTGGCATGATGACCGCCATGCCGGACTTGAGCCGACGGGCCGCACTGCGCCTCGGCGCCACCGTGGGTGCGGTGGGCACCCTGGGACTGAGTTCGCTGATCGATGCCCGACCGGCGCGTGCCACCCCGACGATGACGACGGGCTCGTTCGTTTCGGCGGCGCGCGGCGGGATCGCCACCAACTGGGCGATCGCCCGGCCGCCGGGCCAGACCGGGGCGCTGCGCCCGTTGATCGCATTGCACGGCAAGGGCAGTGACGCTTCGACGGTGATGGCCGGCGGGGTGGAGCAGGGCCTGGCCGAGGCCGCCAGCGCCGGGCTGCCCCCGTTCGCGGTGGTGGCCGTCGACGGCGGCGGCAGCTATTGGCACCGGCGCGCATCCGGGGAGGATTCCGGGGCGATGGTGACCGACGAACTGCTGCCGCTGCTGGCCGATCAGGGTTTGGACACCTCCCGGGTGGGTTTCATCGGCTGGTCGATGGGCGGCTACGGCGCGCTGCTGCT
>CAYNJD010000039.1:0-15602 GCA_964397355.1 uncultured Mycobacterium sp.
TGGTCATGGCGTAGCCCAACCCCTCCAGCCACCAGTAGATGCCGAATCGCACCGCTAGCCGCAGTCCGGGGATGACCGCGAACGCGTTGCGCACGAAGTCCGGAAACGGGCTGTTGGGCCGGGGCACCACCCACGGCGGCGTGCGCTGATACAGCTGCACCTGGGTGACCTTGGCGTCGTCGCGGACCAGTTCGGGCACGATCTGGATGGCGCTGGCTCCGGTGCCGATTACCGCGACCCGCTTGCCGGTCAAGTCGACGGTGTGGTCCCACTGCGCGGAATGGAAAGCGGCACCGGCGAATTCGTCGATCCCCCCAATGTCGGGAAGCCGCGGGATGTGCAGCGCCCCGGCACCGGAGATCAGGAACTGGGCGACGTATTCACGTCCGGTGGTGGTGAACACGTGCCAGCGGTATTCGGCGTCGTCCCAGTGCGCCCGATCCACCCGCGCCCCGAACCGGATGTGGCGGCGCAGATCGTACTTGTCGGTGACGCCGCGAAGGTAGTCCAGGATCTCCGGCTGCGGCGAGAACAACCGGCTCCAGGTGGCCTTGGGCTCGAAGGAGAAGGAGTACAGGTGCGACGGCACGTCGCAGGCGCAGCCCGGGTAGGTGTTGTCGCGCCAGGTGCCGCCGACGTCGTCGGCCTTCTCCAGGATCAGGAAGTCGATGCCCCGGCGTTGCATCTCGATGCCCATCCCGAGTCCGGAGAACCCGGTTCCGATGATCAGCACGCGGGTACGCACCGGGGCTTCCTGGGTGATCTCATCCGCCGGACGATCGGCTTCCTGCTTGACAACGGCCATGTCGTACCACTTTTCCGGGAACGCCGGTACCAGGTATTTCTCCAGTGTCTCCGCGGCGGGTGGCGATGTCAACGCACGCTAGGAGCGGCGGCGGGGCCGACCGATCAGGCGACGGGCTGGCGCTGGACGGCCTCGTGGATCGGCCGGTCGGGGTCGATCGTGATACCCAGCAGCTCGGCGGTGCCGTTGATCACGCCCATGATGATCGTGGTGAAGTAGGTTGCGAACGCGTCGTGCGGGATGCGCCGCGGACTGTCGGGATCCGAACCCAACCACCAGTCGGTTGCCGAAGCCGCCGAGCCGAACGCCGCGAACGCCGCCAGCTCGATCGCCGCGCGGTCCAGCTCCATCTCACGCAGCTCGTTGTTGAACATCTCCGCCATCGCCAGGGTGATCTCGCGGCCCTCGTTGAGGGTGCGCATCGTCGACTCGGACCGCTCCGGGAACCGGCCCTGGATGAAGAAGCGCAGCACGTTGGGGTGTTCGTCGACCATGGCGACGTACTCCTGCACGCTGCGCTGGATGACAGTGCGCACCGGGTCGGTCGTCAGGTCGATCGACGGGAAGATCGCCGCCCACAATTTGTCGCGCAGCCGCTCCCCGATGGCCTGGAACAGGTCGGACTTGTCGGCGAAATGTCGGTAGATCTTCGGCTTGGCGGTGCCGGCTTCCTCGGCGATCTGGCGCACGCTCAGCTCCGGCCCGAGCCGGTCGATTGCCCGGAAAGCGGCCTCGACGATCTCGCTGCGGACCTTCTTGCGGTGTTCGCGCCAACGTTCGCTGCGTGCGTCGACCTTCTGCCCGCCGTTGTCGGCCGGCTTGGGTCTACTCGTTCCGCGCACGTCAAGCACCTTACCGTGTTGCCGGGGCTGACCTGGGGAGACCGGGCGGTGACCTGGTCCGTTAGCATCGGTAGACAGTTCCCACGGCGCAACGACGCGCGTATTTGAGACGAGATGTAGTGACGCAACGATTCGACCTGGCCATCGTCGGCGGCGGCCCGGCGGGATCGGCGGCCGCCTGGCAGGCGCGCCAGGCCGGCGCCAACGTCGTCGTCCTGGACAAGGCCGAATTCCCCCGCGACAAGCCCTGCGGTGACGGCCTGACGGCTCGTGCCGTCAGCTATCTGCAGAAGATGGGCCTGGCCGAGCAGGTCGACAAGTTTCACCGGGTCAACCGGGTGAAGGTGTTCAGTCCTAGCGTCTGGGAGCTGTCGTTTCCGCGCCGCCCCGGGATGCCCGACCACGGCTACGTCGCCCGCCGCCCGGAGCTGGACACCCTGTTGCTCAAGCACGCCGAATCCGCCGGGGCGGAGGTCCGCCAGTGCGCCGAGGCCACCGGGCCGGTTCTCGACGGCAACGGGCGAATGACCGGGGTGGTCCTCAAGGGCGGGGAGAAGGTGCTGGCGGATGCGGTGATCGCCGCCGACGGGGCCTACTCCCCGATCAAGCGGGCGCTGAAGCTGGATTCGGCCTACAACGGCTATTCGGCGATCGCGATCCGCGCCGAGATGCCGGCGGTGCGTCCGGACGTCGATTCACTCGACATCTACCTCAAGTTGTTGTTCCAGGGTGACCAGTTGCCCGGCTACGGCTGGGTGTTCCCGCTCGGCGACGGCCGGGTCAACATCGGCCTGGGTTACGTCAACAGCTACAAGAACTGGCAGGCGATCAACGCCACGCACTTCCTGGGCGAGTTCCTGGAGACGCTGCCGCGCGAGTGGGAGTTGCCGTCGATCGCCGAACTGAAGCAGTCCAAGACGGTGCGGGCGTGGCGGTTGCCGATGGGCTTCACCGCGTGGCCGCCGTGGCGGCCCGGGGTGCTGTTCGCCGGCGACTCCCTGGGGGCCGGCCGGCCCACCTCCGGCGCGGGGATCTCCAAAGCGCTGGAGTCCGGGCTGACCGCCGGCGAATGCGCGGTTGCGGCGCTGACCAACGGCGGTCCCGACGACTTCACCAACTACGCCCAGCGCATGAACGCCGCCTGGGGCCGGGAGTACAAGCGCGGCAGGTTCTTTCACAAACTGGCCGGCAAGCCGGCGCTGGCCAACGCCGGAATCAGGTTCCTCGACAACGCCCGCTTCCGCGACCTGATGCTGGCGCGGCTGTACAAGGGCCAGCAAGGTCCGGCGCACACCTACTGAGCGATGTCGGCTCGTCCCCCGGCTGCACAGTCAACCGCTGCCCGGCGCTGCTGGACACGGGCATAGATCGGTTCGGCGGCGACCGTGGTGAACGGCACCGCCAGCGGAAACTCGGTGCTCAGCGAGCTGAATTCGCAATGCCGAACGCAGGTGGCCAGCGCCAGGGTGGCTTCCAGCATGGCGAAGTGATCGCCGACGCACTTTCGCGGTCCACCACCGAACGGCAGATACTGCCACCGGTTGCGCCCCGCAGCCTCGGCCGGGCTGAACCGATCCGGATCGAACTCCTCCGGGCGGTTCCACAGCGCCGGATCACGGTGCAGCGCGTAGATCCCTACTCCGACCAGGGAGCCGGCCGGTACACGGTAGCCGTCGACGGCGATATCGTGAACCACGGTTCGGCCGTTGAGCGCTCCCGGCGGACACAGCCGCAGCGCCTCGTGCAGCACTTGGATGGTGTAGGGCAGCCGGGCCACGTCCTCAGGGGTCAGCTCCACCGTCGGGAGCTCCGCAACCTCGGCGGCGACTCTGCGCTGGATGTCGGGGTGGTTGCCCAGCGCCCACAGCGCGTACGCCAACGTGGTCGCGGTGGTGTCGTGGCCGGCGAGCATGAACACGATCAGTTCGTCGCAGATCTCGCGGTCGGTCAACCCGCGCCCCGTCTCGGGATCGGTGGCGGTCATCAACCCGCGCACCAGCGGCGCGTCGCGCGTCGGATCCGCTCGGCAGGTTTGCAGGATGTCGTTGGCGCATCGATGCAGAGTGGCGCTGGCCGCCCGGGCCCGGCGGCGCGCCGGCGTCGGCAACCAGTGCGGTGCCCGAACCGGCGCGAACGCACGATTGGTCACGTATCCCAGAGCAATGCGCATCGGCTCACCCAGCGCAGCGGCGCGGTCGTCGAGGTCTACGCCGAGCACCGAACGCCCCAGCGCCCGCAACGTCAGCTTGCGGCATTCAGCGTCCAGGTCGACCGTGCTCCCGTCTCGCCACCCGGCGGCCACCATCTCGGCGGCCTGCGCCATATGTCCACCGAAGCCGCGGACGTGCTGCTTGGTGAACAACGGCTGCAGCATGCGTCGCCGCGGTAGCCACGGCTCGTTTCGCAGATCGAACAGGTTCGGGCCGAGCAGATGTCGTATCTCATCGTGAGCCGGGGACCGGTCGACGTCGCCGCTGCTGAGCACGTCGTGGGCGCCCTGCGGCGAGGTCACCACCACCACTGGGGGTGTCAGCCACCTCGGCGCCAGCACCACGCGGGTTACCGGCCCGCCGGTATCGCGCAGCGTCTCGATCCCGGTATGCATGTGCCGAATCTCCCGCAGTTGCCGCCGGTACGGTAGCGGGTTCTTCGGCGCCAGCGGCAGCGCACTGACGTCGACGTCGTTCCCGGTCATGGCGTGAGCCAACCAGGCCCGATGCTGCCCCGCCTCATCCAAATGGGTGAAATTTCCCAGGAAATCGGAGGGATCACAGAACCATATCGGGGGCAGAATGTCCGTTATTCGGGCGGCATGTCCGCTGGACGGGAGAACCACGATGTCGGCGACTGTGGCCCTTGACGACTTCTCGCGAATAGTCGCGGCCATCTACGGCTCGGTGATGGCTCCCGAGAACTGGACCGCGGCTCTCTGCGATTTGCACCGGACACTGGACGCACAGTGCGCACTGGTACGAGTCGATGAGTCGGGCCGGACGATCCGCGATGCCAGCCTGGCACCGGCAGCGCGCGCCGACTACGAACAGCACTACCGCCGGATCGACTACGTGCTCGCCGCCATCGAACAGAGCCCGGTCGGGGTGCTGCGCAGCGGACGATCGCTGATCGCGTTACAGGCCAAGTCGGAGTTCCACGTCGACTGGCTGCGCCCTCTGGAAATGACCGACGGCTTGTTGGTGCGACTCACCAGCGGTCCCGCACCGCTGGCATTTCTCGCCGCCGGACCGCGGCCGCCGGAGCCGCTCGTCCCGCTGATCAGCGCCCTGGTGCCGCATCTGCAGCAGGCGCTGCGCAGCCAAGCGCACCTGAAGCGCCTGCGCCACCACACCCATGACCTCGATGCCGCCATCCGGGCGCTGGGCTACGCCATCATCGTCGTCACCGCCGAGTCCCACATCGCCTACGCCAACCCGGCCGCCGAAGAACTATTGCGGTCGGCCGATGGGCTTCAGGCCCGAGCCGGTCGACTCGAAGCGGCGGCTGCCAGCACCGACATCGCGCTTCAGCGCAGCATTCACCACGCCCTGACCGTCGGGAACGATCAACCGTTGGGAAGCTCGCTGCTGTGCGCCCGGCCCTCGGGCCATCACCCTTACGTCATCGAGATCCTGCCCGCCGATCCGGCCGCGACCTCTGTCCCCGGTCGGCATGCCATCGTGGTCGTCGCCGATCCAGAACACGAATCCGAAACCGCGCCGGCGCTATTGCGCCGCCACTACGGCCTGACCGCCGGAGAAACCGAAATTGCCGTCATGGTACTCAACGGCGGCGGGGTCAAAGCCATCGCCGAACGCATGTCGCTGTCACAAGCGACCGTCAAGACGCATCTACAGCACGTCTTCGACAAGACCGGAACCCATCGCCAGGCCGATCTCATCCGGTTGCTGCTCACCCTGCGCTCGCCGTGTCGCTGAATTCAGCGTCGGCCGCGCTTGGCCCCACCCGGCTTGCGGGCCATCTTGCCGGCGGCCGCCCGGGCGGCCTGCTTGGCCAGGGTCTTCTCTCGTGCGGTGCGTTTTGGCGCCGGCTGAGTCTGTCCCCGCGACGAACCGGGCCGGCGGCCCCGCACCACGCCGACGAACTCTTCGACCAGCGCCGACTGCGATGCCTCCGGGAAGGCGAGCGCAACCGGGCAGGTGGGTGCGTCGGTGATCGGCCGGTAGGTGAGGTCTTTGCGGTGGTACAGCCGGGCCAGTGACTGCGGGACGATCAGTGCTCCCATCCCGGCGGCGACGAATTCTATTGCTTGCTTGGTGGTTTCGGGTCGGTAGCCGACCGGATCGCCGGGAGCGGCCGCCCAGTCGACCACGTCGTCGAGCGGGCGCAGTATGGGCTCGCCGTCGAGGTCGGCTGCGGTGATCTCGTCGGCGGCAGCCAGCAGATGGTCGGTCGGGACCACGGCCACCGTCGTTTCCGCGTAGAGCGGTATGACGGCCAGCCCGGAGGTGTCGGCCGGCGGGCGCAGCAACGCCACGTCGACCGTGCCGTCCCGCACCGCCGCGGGCGCAGCTGTGGCAGCGACGGGGTGCAATCGCAGCGGAACCTCGGGGTGGCGCTCCGCCCAGTTCCGAGCCCACTTCGCGGGCGTCGCGCCGGGGACGTACCCGAGGGTCAGGGAGAGCGGCGCCACCGCATCAGGCTACCGATACGCTGCTTGCATGAGCAGGCCGAACGCGCAGTCCATGAAACCCGCCACAGCGGCGAAGAAGCTGGACGTGTACCTGCCCGCCACGCCGGCCGAGTTCCAGCAGAACCCGATCACCCGCGCCGAACTCGCCGCGCTGCAGGCGGACCCGCCGCAGTGGCTCAAGGACCTTCGCAAGAACGGACCGCATCCCAAGAACCTGGTGGCCGCCAAGCTGGGTGTCTCGATCTCCGGTCTGGTGCGAGGCGGCGTCGAGAACGCGCTCACCACCGAGCAGATCAATCAGCTGCTCGAGGAGAAACCGCCGTGGCTGGTGACCGAACGCGAGAGCTACCAGGCGGTGCTTCACGAAGAGCGGCGCTTGAAAGCGCTGCGCGCGGAACGGTCCCCCCAGCGCTGAGGTCACGATCCCATCCGGTCGACCGGTTTCGGGGCCGCACCGCCCCGCCGTGTGGAAGCGAGGAAGCAAGTTGAGTCGAGACGTCCACCCGATCCCCGAGACAACCATCGAGTGGACGGCGCAGCCGGGTGACGCCCGCCGGGCAACACTGTCGAGCTTGAAATCACCGAAGGTGTGGCTCGGCGTGACAGCCATCGCGTTCGTCACGGCGGCGGCCGTCACCGCGGTTCAGGCCGACGGTGATCGGTGGAATGTCGCCCTGACGCTGTTCGGGCTCCTTTTCGTCGGCTACACGACACTGGCGATCGGAATCATCCTGGGCGTGGTACATCTGACCAACCGACGGGTGCTCGCGGCGGGAGCCCAGTGGGCCTCCGGGGTCAACGATCACGCGATCCGCATTGATACGCCGGCGGTGACGATGTTGTTCTCCCGTTCGGGGATCCTGTCGATTCGAAGGACCGGCACACTGACGGTTCTGCGGACGCCGCCTGCCACCTCGATCGCCGTGCCGTCGGTTCTGCTTCCCGACACGGACCTGATCGCCCCGGCCACCGGCACGCCCGGCTGACGCCAGAACCGGACGGTGCATCGCTGCTCTACAGCATGCAGGACACGCAACCCTCCACCTCGGTGCCTTCCAGCGCCATCTGCCGCAGCCGGATGTAGTACAGCGTCTTGATTCCCTTGCGCCAGGCGTAGATCTGCGCCCGGTTCACATCGCGGGTGGTCGCGGTGTCCTTGAAGAACAGCGTCAGGCTCAGCCCCTGGTCCACGTGCTGGGTGGCCGCGGCGTAGGTGTCGATGATCTTCTCGTAGCCGATCTCGTAGGCGTCCTGGTAGTACTCCAGGTTGTCG
The DNA here is from genome assembly GCA_964397355.1 of uncultured Mycobacterium sp. Taxonomy (GTDB): domain Bacteria; phylum Actinomycetota; class Actinomycetes; order Mycobacteriales; family Mycobacteriaceae; genus Mycobacterium. The sequence goes on from CAYNJD010000039.1 coordinate 7,569, forward strand.
TTGGTCATGTACGGCGCCGGGTAGTAGACGCGGCCGATCTTGCCTTCCTTGCGGATCTCGACCTTCGACACGATCGGGTGGATCGACGACGTCGAGTGGTTGATGTAGGAGATCGACCCGGTAGGCGGCACCGCCTGCAAGTTCTGGTTGTAGATGCCGTGCGCGGCAACCGATTCCTTGAGCCGGCGCCAGTCGTTCTGATCCGGGATCCGGATACCGGCGTCGGCGAACAGCTGACGCACCTTGGCCGTCTTGGGCTCCCACACCTGGTCGGTGTACTTGTCGAAGAACTCCCCCGAGGCGTACTTGGACTTCTCGAAGCCGCCGAACGATTGACCCCGTTCCAGCGCAAGGCGATTCGATGCCCGCAGCGCGTGGTAGAGCACCGTGTAGAAGTAGATGTTGGTGAAGTCGATGCCCTCTTCGGACCCGTAGAAGATGCGCTCCCTGGCCAGGTAGCCGTGCAGATTCATCTGCCCGAGCCCGATGGCGTGCGAATCGTTGTTGCCCTGCTCGATCGACGGCACCGACCAGATGTGGGTCTGATCGCTCACCGCGGTGAGCGCCCGGATGGCGACCTCGATGGTCTGGCCGAAGTCGGGCGAGTCCATCGCCTTGGCGATGTTGAGCGAGCCCAAGTTGCAGGAGATGTCCTTGCCCACCTTGGCGTAGGTCAGGTCCTCGTTGTAGACCGACGGGGTCGACACCTGCAGGATCTCCGAGCACAGGTTGGAGTGGGTGATCTTGCCTTGGATGGGATTGGCTCGGTTGACGGTATCTTCGAACATGACGTAGGGGTAGCCGGACTCGAACTGCAACTCGGCCACCGTCTGGAAGAACTCGCGCGCCTTGATCTTGGTCTTGCGGATCGCGGAGTTGTCGACCATCTCGTAGTACTTCTCGGTCACCGAGATGTCGGCGAACGGCACGCCGTAGACCCGTTCGACGTCATAGGGCGAGAACAGGTACATGTCCTCGTTCTTCTTGGCCAGTTCGAAGGTGATGTCGGGGATCACCACCCCCAGGCTCAGCGTCTTGATCCGGATCTTCTCGTCGGCGTTCTCCCGCTTGGTGTCCAGGAACCGGTAGATGTCCGGGTGGTGGGCATGCAGGTACACCGCCCCGGCTCCCTGGCGGGCGCCCAGCTGGTTGGCGTAGGAGAACGAGTCCTCCAGCAGCTTCATGATCGGGATGACACCGGAGGACTGGTTCTCGATGTTCTTGATCGGGGCGCCGTGCTCGCGAATGTTGCTCAGCAACAACGCCACTCCCCCGCCACGCTTGGACAGCTGCAGCGCCGAGTTGATCGAGCGGCCGATCGACTCCATGTTGTCCTCGATGCGCAGCAGGAAGCAATTGTGCACGACGGTGCCACGAATCGTGTAGGTGTGCGTGCCCTCGACGTGCAGGTTGTACACCGTGTCAGGGACATCGGTGGTGCGCTCTATCGCGCGGATGCCGTACACATGACGACCGTGCACAACCTGATATGTCGAGCGATTTGTGCCCTTGCGGCCCACGTAATTGTGCAGATTCTTCCCGATGTCGAAAATGAAATCTTCATTGATGCCAGGCAGTCCGGGCACGAAGACATGACCGGTGGGGTTGCCAGCCTGGTTGACGTAGCGGCGAACCACCGACATGATGCCGAGGCGCCGCAGTATCAGCTGCACCTGGTCGACCAACTCCGGGTTGACGAGGTCGAGAACCATCCCGCCGGAAGTACTGCAACCGTCGCCCCGGAAAAGCCCGGAGAGCAGGCCGCGCTGGAATTCCTCGTCTGCCGTCAGAACATCATGTGCCAACCGCTTGGTCGCGTAACCCGTTCCGGCCAGCGACAGCAATAGCGAGGCAACGACCTTGCTGTTGCAATCCATCTTGGTGGAGTGATCGGATACGTTGGTGTTCGAGGTCAAGTCGACTCCGAACACCTGCTTGAATGCCATGCCCAGCTCGACGTGGTAGTCGACTTCACTCGCCCCCAATGTGAAATGAACACCGTTGGGTTGCACGCCTTTCGCGCCGGACCTCTTGGATACATACCCCTCGGCGATGTACCAGCCGAGAATAAGCCCCAATTCGTAGGACTCTTCGACATATCGATTGACCGCGACGAAGCGCTGGCTGTGACGCTGCTTGTTCCGATGCTTGGCGTCCGTATTGACCTTGCGGATCAGTCCATCGACCTCTTCGTAGACGCCGTCGCCAACGTGGTCCATGAGGTCGAACACGCGCCGCTCGCGCCCCCCTAACGGCGCCGCGGTAACGATGAAGTCGGACTGCTGCACGTCCTTGGCGGCCAGCCATACGAATCCGTTGAAGGGATCGGCCCCGTCGCCGTCGATCAACGTGTCGACGTCGCGTGTGGTCCAGACGAGGATCGGATGCTCGGGGGTGCAACGGATCGGGTCCTTATGCCCGAAGTGTGCAATCGTCACCAGCGCCTGGTCATTTGGATTCGTTACCAGGGCCTCTACCGCGCGGTACGAGCCGTCATGTGACAAGACCTGATCACCAGGGCCCAACGTCTCAATAGCGCGCGGTCCGTCGATTGTGTCAACCTCTGTGCCCGCGGGAAAGCAGCTGACCGCCTCGCCGCGCTGCTTCTTGCCGGAGTTCAAAAAGGTCGGGGTGGCCGGCTGGAAGCGGCCGTCGATGATCTCGTCGACCAGCTGCTCGGCCAGCTTGGTGTCACCAGCGGCCAGCGTCAGCGCCACCATGCACACCCGGTCCTCGAACCGCTCCAGGTAGCGCTTGCCGTCGAAGGTTTTCAGTGTGTAGGAGGTGTAGTACTTGAACGCACCGAGGAACGTCGGGAACCGGAACTTCTTGGCGTAGGCGCGGTCCAGCAGCGCCTTGACGAAGTTGCGCGAGTACTGGTCGAGCACTTCCCGCTCGTAGTAGTCCTTCTGGATCAGGTAGTCCAGCTTCTCGTCCTGATTGTGGAAGAACACGGTGTTCTGGTTGACGTGCTCCAAGAAGTACTGACGGGCGGCCAGCACATCCTTGTCGAACTGGATCTTGCCGTCGCTGTCGTACAGGTTGAGCATCGCGTTGAGCGCGTGGTAGTCCAGCTCGCCCACCGGAGCGCTGCGTGGAGTTGTGGCTACCTGCTCTGCAGTTGCAACGGTCGGTGGCATTCCTCGTCCTTCCAGAATTCAGCCAAGCCCGCGCGGACGGCTTGCACGTCCTCGTCGGTTCCCATCAATTCGAATCGGTACAGGTACGGCACCCCGCACTTGCGGGCGATCACGTCGCCCGCGTAGCAGAACTCGGCGCCGAAGTTGGTGTTGCCTGCCGCGATCACGCCGCGCAGCAGGCTCCGGTTGTGTTCGTTGTTCAAAAAGGCGATGACCTGCTTGGGCACGTAGCCGCCCTCGTTGATGTCGGGCCGCTTGCGGCCACCGCCGTAGGTCGGCAGCACCAGCACAAAGGGGTGGTCCACCTCGATGCGCCCGTGCAGCGGGATCCGGATGGCCGGCAGGTTCAGCTTCTGAACGAAGCGGTGGGTGTTCTCCGACACCGAGGAGAAATACACCAGCCTGGATTCGGCATCCGCAGCCACGGCGACCCCCTTCAGCTCTCAGTCAGACTCCACCCGTACCCGGTCCGGCGGCCGGCTACGCGCTGAGCGCGGTCTGCGCCAGCGCCTTGATGCGGTCCGGCCGGAAACCCGACCAGTGCTCGTCGCCGGCAACGACGACAGGCGCCTGCAGGTAGCCCAGCGCCATCACGTAGTCGCGGGCCTCGGAGTCGAGCGTGATGTCGACCTTTTCGTAGGCGATGCCCTGGTTGTCCAGCGCCTTGTAGGTGGCGTTGCACTGCACGCACGCGGGCTTGGTGTACACGGTGATGCTCATGGGCGGCAAGCTCCTCAGCGAATCGTCGACAACGAACAGATGATGGGTTGGGTACTACGTTTCAGCGAGCCGTCAAGGCCGTGGATTCCCGCCCGTCGCCGCAGCTCCGGGCACTGAATCAGTGCCGTTCGCCACAATCCGGTCGGCCGGGGGATCCGGGGCCTGTCGGTGCTTGAAACACTACACCTAGTGGGTGGCCTTGAGAAGCAATACAAGATGTTCCGAACAACATTCATGAAATTCGCTGGTTGTAAGCCTGCGGCGGATTTCGCCTCGGCGTGTCGCACGTCACAAAAAGGCTCGCGGTCACCCATACCCACACATCTACCACCGCCCACCGTCAAGATCGCCGCGCCGGCGGACCGGTGACCGCTTTCCAGCAAAGACGACAAGGGGTGCTGTTCAGCCCACCTCGGCGGCCAGTCTGGCCACCACGTCACGCACGTCGGCCGCCAGCTGGGGGTGCTCACGCGGATGCTTGCCGTCCAGCGTGGCCATCGGCACCGACAGCTTGATCTCCTCGACGACCCGCGGCCCGGCGACACCGAAGGACTTGCGGGTCTCGTCGTGCCCCCACACCCCTCCGTAACGGCCCATGGCCGCCCCGATCACCGCAAGCGGCTTGCCCTTGAGGGCGCTGGCCCCGAACGGCCGGGACAACCAGTCGATGGCGTTCTTGAGCACACCGGGAATGCTGCCGTTGTATTCCGGGGTGACCACCAGCACCGCGTCGGCATCGGCGCCCGCCGAACGCAGCTCGGCCACCGCCGCGGGCAGCGCCTCGGGGGTGTCGAGGTCCTCGTTGTAGAACGGCAGCCCACCCAGGCCTTCACAGAGCGTCACGGTGACACCACCGGGCGCACTGTCGGCCGCCAACTGCGCGATCTGCCGGTTGACCGACGCGGCACGCAGGCTTCCCACCAACGCCAGCACCCGGATCTCCGGCTTCACCGTCATGCATGAGGCGAACCGGTGCTCGCCCCGTTTCATTCCCGCGCCAGCGGCGCAGCGATCAGCCGGGCACTAACGCGGCAGCGCCTTTCCCGACGGCAGCAGCGCGCGACTGAACAGCTTGTTGACCTGACGCATGGTCACGCTGTACGGCAGCCAGGCCAGTCGCTTGAACGCGTACAGCGCCCGGATGTCACCGGAGGTGTAAACCAGGTAGCGGTTGCGCGCCACCCCGGCCAGGATCTTCTCCGCGGCCCTCTCCGGCGTCACGGCATGCCCGGCGAACCGCCCCACCCATTTCTCCACCTGCGGATCGTCGCGGTCGACGCCGGCGATCTCGACGGTGTTGACCAACCCCGTCTTGACCGCGCCGGGCACCACCACCGAGACCCCGATGCGGTGCCGGGCCAGGTCGAACCGCAGCACCTCCGAGACCCCGCGCAGGCCGTACTTGCTGGCGCTGTAGGCGGCGTGCCAGGGCAGCGCGACCAGTCCGGCGGCCGAGGACACGTTGACCAGATGCCCGCCCCGGCCGGCGGCGACCATCGGCGGCACGAAGGTCTCGATGACGTGGATCGGACCCATCAGGTTGATCGCGACCATCTTGCTCCACTGCTCGTGGGTCAGCCGGTCGACGGTTCCCCACGCCGAGACGCCGGCGATGTTCATCACGACGTCCATCGGCTGGTGCCGGGCATGAATGTCGGCGGCGAACGCGGCGACGTCGTCGTAGTCGGCGACGTCGATCACCCGATGCTCGGGCACCTGCGCGCCCAGCGCACGCGCGTCGGCCACCGTTTCGGCCAGTCCCTCGGCGTTGCGGTCGGTCAGGTACAGCTCGGCACCGTACTCAGCGAGCCGTAATGCGGTGGCCCGGCCGATCCCGCTCGCCGCCCCGGTGATGAAGCACCGCTTGCCCCGGTAGTACTGCGCTACGCGTGTCATGGGTGCAGACGATACCGGCGGTACCACCGCGCGGTGATTCAATCCCGCGCTGCGCCGCCCCACAGCGCGGTGCGCCACAGCGCCTCGAGGACCCGAACGCCGCGACGCACGTCGCCGTCGGGACCAAGGAATGCGCTGTCACCGGAGAGCATGAAGCCGGTGGTCGCGGCCAGGGTCCGGACCAGAGCCGGGATGTCGTCACTGATCGGGTTGGCGGTACCGGCGGCGATCTCGTCGTTGACCACGCCGACGATCTGGTCGATCACCGCGTCGATCTGCGCGTCGAGCAGCTCCCGGATCTCGGCGTCGCTGTTGCGCGCCATGTTGCATGCCGACATCACCGGATCGTTGTGTGCGTAGACCGCGGCAGCGCTGCCCACCATGCGTTCGGCGAACGCCGCCGGTGATTCGTCGGCGCCGCGCGGCGCGAAGTAGTGGGTGAGTTCTTCGAGCTCGTTGCTGGCCTCGGCGAGGATGTGGGCGAGCACGGCGTACTTGGAGTCGAAGTAGAAATAGAAGCCGGATCGCGCCACGCCGGCCCGGTCGCTGATGGTGCTGACCGACAGCTCCGCGAACGGCTTCTCCTCCAGCAGGTCGCGCACCGCCTGCACAATCGCCTGGCGCTGCTTGTCACCTCGCCGCATCGGCAGATCGTCGGAAACCGGGCCGTCGTGCTGGGTACTCACACCTTGCACCTTGCACCACACCACGCCGGATTCAAACTTGACAGGCGTCAACTTTGATCTGAGGATGTGGGGAACATGACTGTCGCCACAGTCGTCGCGAATTGTGACGCCATGGATCGAAAGGTAGTCGGCCAATGACCACCATCAGCACCCCGCACTACCTGCTCGACCAGGCCAAGCGCCGGTTCGTTCCGACGCTGAACACCCTGCCCGGCATGGGGATGCTGGAGAAGCAACTGCTCAAGGTGGACTGGAAACGCAAGGAACTCGCCACCCCGCCTGCGGGCAGTGGGCTGAAGCCGGTGATCGGCGATTCCGGCTTGCCGATCCTGGGCCACATCATCGAGATGTACCGCGAAGGCCCGGAATTCTGCCTTCACCTGTATCGCAAATACGGGCCGGTGTCGTTCGCGGAGTCCCCGATCCTGCCGTCGATCGTCGCGCTGGGCCCCGACGCCACCCAGACGGTGTTCTCCAACAAGAACAAGGACTACTCGACCACCGGCTGGATCCCGGTGATCGGGCCGTTCTTCAACCGCGGTCTGATGCTGCTGGACTTCGAGGAACATCTGGGACACAAGCGGATCCTGCAGGGCGCGTTCACCCGCCCGCGGCTGGCCAGCTACGTCGAGGACATGGACCGGGTCGCCACCGAGATCGTCGCGGATTGGCCCACCAACGACGCCAGGTTCCTGTTCCACCCGGCGGTCAAGGAGCTGACCCTCGACGTGGCGTCGGTGGTGTTCATGGGTCACGACCTCAGCGAGGACCGTCGCCAGTTGGCCAAGGTCAACCACGCGTTCGAACAGACCGTCCGGGCCGGCGGGGCGATCATCCGGACCCCGGTGCCGCCGTTCAAGTGGTGGCGCGGCATGCAGGGCCGCAAAGTCCTCGAGGAGTACTTCTACGGTCGGGTCGCCGAGCGTCGCAACGCCGAGGGCACCGACATGCTGACCGTGCTGTGCCACACCTCCGACGACGACGGCAACACCTTCAGCGACGACGACATCGTCAACCACATGATCTTCTTGATGATGGCCGCGCACGACACCACCACGTCGACGCTGACCAGCATGGTCTACAACCTGGCCGCTCACCCGGTGTGGCAGGAACGCGCCCGCGACGAATCGGCGCGGCTGGGCGACGGACCGCTGGACATCGAGTCGCTGGAGAAGCTCGAGACCCTCGACCTGGTGATGGACGAGTCGCTGCGGCTGGTCACCCCGCTGCCGTTCAACATGCGCCAGACCGTGCGCGACACCGAGCTGCTGGGCTACTACCTGCCGGCAGGCACCAACGTGGTGACCTGGCCGGGCATGAATCACTGGCTGCCCGAGCTCTACACCAACCCGCGCCAGTTCGACCCGGAGCGTTTCCTGGAACCGCGCGCCGAGCACAAGAAGCACCGCTACGCGTTCGCACCGTTCGGCGGCGGCGCGCACAAGTGCATCGGAATGAACTACGGCCGGCTGGAGGTCAAGACCGTCCTGCACCGGATGCTGCGCCGTTACCGCATCGAGCTGGCCCGGCCCGGCTACCAGCCGCGCTGGGACTACGGCGGCATGCCGATCCCGATGGACGGCATGCCGATC
>CAYNJD010000040.1:0-3049 GCA_964397355.1 uncultured Mycobacterium sp.
TCGCTCGGTAAGTCGCTGCGGATCTTCAAATCCGAGATCCGCGAACTGCAGGGCGACAGCACCCCGGAGTCATCGGCCACCTCAGTGCAGTCCGAACGCGTCGAGCCGCCGGCTGACCCGCGGTCGGCCTAGGCTCGCGCCACCACAGCGCCCGAGCGCCTCCTGATGGTGCGTGCCACCAGCTTCGTCAAGCGGCTTGACCCACGCCAGCGCCGCAGCCGCACCAATCCCGACGGGACGATGTCGCTCGTCGACCACATCCGCGAGCTGCGCACCCGGTTGCTCGTGTCGCTGGCCGGGATCGCCCTGACCACCGCCGTGGGGTTTGCCTGGTATTCGCACGGCTTCTTCGGGCTGGAGAGCCTCGGCGAGTGGCTGCGACACCCCTATTGCGCGCTGCCCGACTCCGCGCGGGCGCAGATCGCCCCGGACGGACAATGCCGACTGCTGGCCACCGGGCCGTTCGATCAGTTCATGCTGCGCCTCAAGGTCGCCGTGGTCGCCGGCGTGGTGATGGCTTGCCCGATCTGGTTCTACCAGCTGTGGGCCTTCATCACCCCGGGTCTGTACCGCAAGGAGCGCCGCTTCGCGGTGGTGTTCGTCGTCTCGGCCGCGGCGCTGTTCGTCACCGGGGCGGTACTGGCTTACGTGGTGCTCTCCAAAGCGCTGGGCTTTCTGCTGACCGTCGGCAGCGATGTGCAGGTGACCGCCCTGTCCGGCGACCGGTACTTCGGGTTTCTGATCAACCTGTTGCTGGTGTTCGGTATCAGCTTCGAGTTCCCGCTGCTGATCGTCATGCTCAACCAGGTCGGCGTGCTCAGCTACGCCCGACTGGCCGCGTGGCGGCGCGGGCTCATCTTCGCGGTGTTCGCGTTCGCCGCGGTCGCCACGCCGGGCTCCGATCCCTTCTCGATGACCGCGCTCGGGCTGGCGCTGACGCTGCTGCTGGAGTTCGCGATCCAGGTCGCCCGGCTGCACGACAAGCGCAAGGCCCGGCGGGAGGCCGCCGAGCAGCTCGGCGACGACGAAGCCTCGCCCGTCGAAGCGCCCGCACCCGTCGCCACGCCGCATGAGTAGCGCGCCGCAGACACCCGAGCCGACCGAGCTGAGCCGGTTCACCGCGGAACTGCCGTTCGGGCTGGACGACTTCCAGCGGCGGGCCTGCCAGGCGCTGCAGGACGGCCGGGGGGTGCTGGTGTGCGCCCCGACCGGCGCCGGCAAGACCGTAGTCGGCGAGTTCGCGGTGCACCTGGCGCTGGCCGCCGGCGGAAAGTGCTTCTACACCACGCCGATCAAGGCGCTGAGCAACCAGAAGCACACCGATCTGGTGGCCCGGTACGGCAGGGACCGGGTCGGGCTGTTGACCGGAGACCTGTCGGTCAACGCCAATGCGCCGGTGGTGGTGATGACCACCGAAGTGCTGCGCAACATGCTCTACGCCGATTCTCCTGCGCTGCAAGGGCTTTCCCATGTGGTGATGGACGAGGTGCACTTTCTGGCCGACCGGATGCGCGGCGCGGTCTGGGAGGAGGTCATCCTGCACCTGTCCGAGGAGGTGCGGCTGGTCAGCCTGTCGGCGACGGTCAGCAATGCCGAGGAGTTCGGCGGCTGGATCCAGACGGTGCGCGGCGACACCACCGTGGTGGTCGACGAGCACCGCCCGGTGCCGCTGTGGCAGCACATGATGGTCGGAAAACGACTCTTCGACCTGTTCGAATCCCGGCCCGACACCGACACATCCGGCACCGGCGGCCGGCCCCGCGTCGACCCGCAACTATTGCGCCACATCGCACACCGCAGGGAGGCCGACCGGCTTACCGACTGGTCACCGCGCCGCCACGGAGGCAGGGGAGGCCCCGGACGCCCGAGCTACCGCCCGCCGATGCGCCCGGACGTGATCGCCGTCCTGGAATCGGCCGGGCTGCTGCCGGTGATCACCTTCGTGTTCTCCCGGGCCGGCTGCGACGCCGCGGTCAAGCAATGCCTGCGCTCGCCGCTGCGGCTGACCACCGAATTGGAGCGCGCCCGCATCGCCGAGGTCATCGACCACCGCTGCGGTGACCTCGCCGACGCCGACCTGGACGTCCTGGGCTACTACGAATGGCGGGAAGGGCTGCTGCGCGGGCTGGCCGGCCACCACGCCGGGCTACTTCCGGTGTTCCGCCACACCGTCGAGGAACTGTTCGCCGCGGGCCTGGTCAAAGCCGTGTTCGCGACCGAGACCCTGGCCCTGGGCATCAACATGCCCGCCCGCACGGTCGTGCTCGAACGGTTGGTCAAGTTCAACGGCGAGCAGCACGCCGCGCTGACACCGGGGGAGTACACCCAGCTGACCGGCCGCGCCGGCCGGCGTGGCATCGACGTCGAGGGCCACGCGGTGGTGCTGTGGCACCCCGGTGAGAGCACCGCCGACCCCGACCAGGTCGCCGGCCTGGCATCGACGCGCACCTTCCCATTGCGCAGCTCGTTCACACCGTCCTACAACATGACGATCAACCTGGTGCGGCGGATGGGGCCCGAGCAGGCCCGCCGGCTGCTGGAGCAGTCGTTCGCCCAGTACCAGGCCGACCGGTCGGTCGTCGGGCTGGTGCGCGGCGCCGAGCGCGGGGAACGCACCCTCGACGAGATCGCAGCCGAACTCGGTGGCCGCGACGCGCCGATGCTCGACTACGCGCGGCTGCGCGCCCAGATCTCCGAACGCGAACGTGCCCAGGCGCGTGCCTCACGGCTACAGCGCCGCCGGGCCGCCAGCGACGCCCTGGCGGCGCTGCGAAAAGGCGACATCATCAACATCACCCACGGCCGCCGCGGCGGGCTGGCGGTGGTGTTGCAAGCCGACCGGGATTCGGACGAGCCGCGGCCGCTGGTGCTCACCGAGCACCGCTGGGCGGGCCGGATCTCCTCAGCGGATTACTCGGGTGCCGCGGCTCCGATCGGCACCATGAGCCTGCCCAAGCGGGTGGAGCACCGCCAGCCGCGAGTCCGTCGTGACCTGGCCTCGGCGTTGCGGTCGGCGGCAGCCGGTCTCGTGGTGCCCAAGGCGCACCGC